>JANPNS010000244.1:0-3728 GCA_031427575.1 Gallionellaceae bacterium | reverse complement strand
CGAACAGGAGATGAAGGCACAAAACCTGAACAAAACCACGATGGCAAAAAGGATGCACACCAGCCGCGCCGCGCTGAACCGCCTGCTGGATGAGAACGACACCAGCCTCACGCTGACTACATTAGCGAGTGCGGCGGCAGTGTTGGGGAAAAAGCTGAGTGTCGAGTTGTTGGCGGCTTGAAAATAAACCGTGGTACGTCCCCGATTGTTATTTGATTAATTGATTGCGGAAATGAAAACAGTTATCGAAGAAAGCTATGTACTTAGGCATCTAGCATTGATTGATATGGAGCGTGCACTGCGGTCATTGGATTATCTCAATGAACTGAAAGATGAGCATTTGAGACAAGCCTTGTTTAGGGATGCGGTAGTGTCGTATGTGAAGCCCTTTTCGGACAACAAAGGGGTGCATACTAAGAAGGGGCTAAAAATAAATGAGACGGGCGTTCCTAAAGAGTTAAAGGCAGTGCATAAAGAGATTGTCGATATTCGTAATGAGTTATTTGCACATATGGATATAACAAGGCAGAAGCCACAGCTAGACGTCTACAAAACCAAGGGCAAAAAACATGTTAGCTTTACTGTAACTGGCTATGAGAAGGTTTATGTGGATCATTTAATCGAGCCGTTAAAGCAACTGGCCGAGGTGGTTCATAGTACTCTAATGAATGAAATTAGATCAATTAAGCGCGATCATTTCTAGCTATTTGCTACGCTCGGCGCGAGCAAATATGAAATGGACGCCCACTGCTTTACGCGTCAGAAACGAGGTTTAGTATGGCACAGTTGCTATTGGTATTTCTGTTTACAGCTTTTTTATCGTGGAGCGCTTTCGCTGAAGAAATTTATACCGGCAGCGGCTTCTTCATCACCACAAATGGTTATTTCGTTACTAATTATCACGTCATCCAAGATGCTGACAAGATTGGCCTGCGTGATGTTCAGGGCAAAACCTATGAAGCCATAGTTGTGAAGGTGGACGCTAATAACGACCTCGCCCTGCTCAAGGTGAAAGGTACAAGATTTAGCGCACTGCCCGTCATCAACTCACAGACCGTAAAAAGAGGTACCCATGTCATTACTGTAGGCTTCCCCAACATTGACATCCAAGGCAAGGAACCAAAACTCTCTGAAGGCATTGTCAGTGCTCTTTCTGGCATACAGGATGAGCCTACCGTATTTCAGATTAGCGTGCCGATTCAGCAGGGTAATTCCGGTGGTCCGATGGTCAATATGGATGGCAATGTGGTTGGTATTATTGCTTCCAAATTGAGCGCTCTCTATATGTTAAAAAACAAGGGTAGTGTGCCGGAGAATGTCAACTATGCAATTAAGTCAAACTACCTCAACGAGTTGATCCAAACCGACGATAGGGTTAGTAAATCACTTCTCCCACCAACCAAACGACCAGCCAAGAACCTAGTTGAGCTCTCCGAGCGCGTAGAGAAAGCAATTGCCTTAGTATTCGCGATTGGGGAAAACGTTGACATTAAGGAACTTTCCGCTCAGTGTTTTCAGGTGATAAAGGCGGGTAAGTATGCAGATGCACTAGATTTATGCAAACAAGCCGCCGCGCACGGGAGCGCTAGCGCACAACATAACCTCGGTCTTTTGTATTTCAATGGTCATGGTATAGCACAAGACTACCAGGAAGCTGCAAAATGGAATCGGCTAGCTGCTGCGCAAGGGTACGCTTCCGCGCAAACTTTCCTTGGCATGATATATTTCACCGGTCAAGGCGTCACACAGAACTATCACGAGGCCCTGAAATGGTTCCAGTTAGCTGCTGCGCAGGGGGACGCTATGGGACAATCCTTTCTTGGCAGAATGTATTTTGGCGGACGAGGCGTAGCAAAAGACTATCGGGAAGCTGCAAACTGGTTTCACTTAGCTGCTGCGCAGGGAGATGCTGGTGCTCAGATTATGCTCAGCTTAATGTACATCTATGGTGATGGCGTAGCAAAAGACAATGTTCGCGCATATATGTGGGCCAGCCTGTCAGCGGATCAAGAAACTAAAGGAAAAGGTACTGGAGAGAAAGGTAGGGCAAAGGAACTCCGCAGCATAGCGGAGCGTGGGATGACACCCTCGCAAATTGCTGAAGCACAAGAGATGGCAGTGAAATGCTTACAGAGCAATTACAAAAACTGCGATTAAGGATGATCTTCCACCCGTTTGATGGGACAATATATAGCTCAACGTAGCATGAGCTGTACGCATGACGAACCTTGAATAATCGGGGGACAGATCACTGTTTGCAGAGCAGCTAATTTTCGCCCAGGCTGGACCAAGGAGATCATTACTTGTCAATAATTTTATTATTGAGCCTTCTATCAGTTCTCATTACCATGGCAGTCAAGTGGTATGCGAGTATTGCAGCTTTAAAAGCTGTAGCGCTCTTCTTCGGCCCTGAAGAACTGTTCTCTTGTCCTCGGCGATTTCGCCGCCGCATGATGACATAGAAAGAATGCCGAAGGGCATTATCAAGAAATTTTTATGGCCATTTACTGACGGTCGTCGCCTGAATTATCCATTCCACTACAACCACGTTTTCTATTACGGTGGTTTGGTGTTCTTGGCAATCTCTTTTGTGTTGTCAGCAATTTAGCCAGCAGGTGCAATGCGCTGCGTTTATTGCGCCGAATAATAGGGGACACGAATAATAGGGCAAATAATAGGGGACAGACCACGCTTTCCTGCAAAGATCGCGCCTTCATTCACCTCGCCGCCCGCCTCAGAACATAGAAACATGGTTGCACCCTAACCAACCTGTCCGTCTCCGTCAAGCCAACATCACAGCAAGCCCAGTTGGCTCTCATCGTCGATGGAAACTTTGCCCGGCCTGCCCGCTTGCCCGCGCCGCGCCCGCCGTCCCAATGCCGCTTCGATTTCTTTCTGGAAGCGTTGGCTGCCCAATGCATAGTTGCCATTGGTGGCGTTGCGTATCTGCCCGACAATTTCTTCGTCGAGGTGCGCCTTGAATATGGCGTGGTAAGCTTCGCGCCGGATTTCTTCACCGGGCGCGCCTGTTCGGTTGCAGAGGTTGCGCATACGGATTGTGGGATGGCGAGGCGGGGAATTTATTGGATACTGCCGGTGGAACAGCGGGGGCGATTGTGAAGTGGCGAGAGCAACCGCGCGGTACGCACTGCGGCCGATCGTTAACGTTTTTATAACCTGAGAGGTGCACATGATATCAAGTACAAAATTCGCCCTGCTGATGGCATTGGCGCTGCTAGTTCCGGCGCTGGCGTTTGGCCACGGCATGTCCGAGGCGGACAAGCTGGCAATCGTGGCGGGAGGCAACCTGCGTTACCTGTCACTGGGCGCCACGCACATGCTGTCCGGCTACGATCACCTGTTGTTCGTGTTCGGCATCGTTTTCTTCCTGAAGACGTTCAGGGAGATCGTGAAGTACATCACCGCATTTACGCTCGGACACAGCGTCACGCTGATCTTCGCAACGTTCAACCACATCCAGATGAATTATCTGCTGATCGACGCGGTCATCGGCCTGAGCGTAGTGTACATCGCGTTCGCGAATCTGGATGGCTTCCGCCGCTATCTGGGCATCGCGCCGCCCAACTTGCTCGCCATGATCGCGCTGTTCGGGCTGATCCACGGTTTCGGGTTGTCGACCCGGCTGCAGGAATTGCCGCTCAGCGAAACCGACCTGCTGATGAATATTATCTCGTTCAACGTCGGCGTCGAACTGGGCCAGGTGCTGG
>JANPNS010000243.1:0-6735 GCA_031427575.1 Gallionellaceae bacterium | reverse complement strand
GGCATCGGCCAGTGTGCTCTTGGCAATGTTGCCACGGATGCCCAGGTGGTAAAGCTTGGCTTGGTGGGCGCGTAGACTGGTTTCGATGTCGCGCAGGCTTTCGCGGTAAGTCAGTTGTGCGAAGGCCATGCAAAGGAATTGATCGAGGTGCGAGAATTTGAGCGTGGGGTATCGGCTCGGGTAGCTGGCCACGCACTGCCGAAACGTGTGCAATGGCAGGTGCTCCATCAATTGGGCAAACACTAACTTTCCTGTGTGCATGTGCGGCCTCCTGACAAAGGTCAGAAGTCTGGCGCAAGTTGAAATCGGTTACTGAGAAATAGGTCATTTAATAATGGTTGTTCAATGGGTTATCATGCGTTACTTTGCGAATCTCCGGACACTACTGATATAATATGTAAGGAGTGATTTTTTGTGAGTAACGCAGTATCGCGACGGAGTTTGGATTTTTAGAGATGCCCTTGGAATCGGTTCTTGATACGCTGCATGACCCAACAGTTCGCGACCTGGCATGGGTCATCGGTTCTCCAGGTTTACTGGATGCAAGCTACCCGGACTATACCGACCGCGTGGTGAGCGACGCCTGGTGCTGCATGCAATTGCGCGCTTGCGCGCCGTGGCTTGCTGGTTTAGACCTTGATCCGGGAAGTTTGCATGATTTCATCGCTGCACGTCCGACACGTCGCCTCGGCCACTATTTTGAATCGCTGATCGCTTTCTGGTTGAATCACACGCCCGGCACGGAGATTATCGCCACCAATTTGCAGGTGCAGGATGCAGACCGCACCCTCGGCGAATTCGATTTCCTGTTTCGCGATGCCGATGCTGCGGTGTGTCATTGGGAAGCTGCGGTAAAGTTTTATCTGCAAGCCGAACCAGTGGCCGAACAGCGCGCCTTCATCGGCCCCGGAGCGCGCGATCGGCTGGATCTCAAACTGAATCGGGTGTTTACCCACCAGCTTGATCTGGGCACCACCCCTGACGGGCGCGCAGCTTTGCCAACCGGCCTCACGCTAAACAAGGCGCAGGCATTCATCAAGGGATTTCTATTCTTTCCGGCAACTCAAGCTGAAAAGTTTTTCGCCCCAAGTACATCCATCCCCGGCATATCAGGCGAGCATTTGTCGGGTTGGTGGACACGCCATCCGCTGGACAGATTGCCGCATGCAGCAACGGGCAGCGGCTGGATCATGCTGCCGCGCCTGCGCTGGCTGTCGCCGGTACGCCTGGCAGCCGGTGCGAAGGTAATGGCGCATGGAGAAATGTGCGCTGCGCTCGATCTACATTTCGCCTCATCAACAGAAGCGGTGCAAGTGGTCGAGCTCAGACGTGATGCGGAAGGCGGCTGGCGTGAGTCGTCGCGTGGATTTGTGGTGTGCAGTAGGTGGCCGGTCATCTAAATCTATTTTTCGTTAAAAACAATAATAATTCCGTAGGATGGGTGGCAACAAAGTTACGCGATTCTCTACGTGCTAAACCGCGTGAGAAATCGTCAGAGCGCAGCGATACCCATCAACTTGCGCCAATGATGGGTATCGCTGCGCTCCACCCACCCACCCTACAAAACTAATGCGAAATGGATCAACATCAACCAGGCACAAAAAACCGCGATTTCATTTCTTCCAAACCCAGCGTTTGCAGTATTTCATTTAAACGCTCAGCCGGGCGGTTGCGTGGCAGGTTTTTATAGCTGGCAATAATCAATTCATTTTTCATCGAATGCTCCCACCCCACCAGTTCGGTCACCGTCACCTGGTAGCCGTGCGCTTCCAGTTGCAGGCAGCGCAGCACGTTGGTGATGTGACTGCCAAATTCGCGGGTATGTATGGGGTGGCGCCACAATTCGGTCAGGGCATTTTTGGCCAGTTCCGTACCTTTGTTCTTGCGCAGTACCGCCGCCACTTCGGCCTGGCAACAGGGTACCAGCACGATGAACTGCGCCTGCTTATGCAGCGCGAAGTGTATGGCATCATCAGTGGCGGTATCGCAAGCATGCAGCACGGTGACCATATCCACCTTGTCGGGTAGCTTGTCTGAATGGATAGACTCAGCTACTGACAGCTTGATAAATGACATGCCGGGAAAATTCAGGCGCGCAGCCAAATCCTGCGAATGTTTAACCAATTCGTCGCGTGTTTCTATGCCGTAGATGTGTGAGCCGGTGTCCTGTGTCTTGAAAAACAGATCGTACAGGATGAAACCCAGGTAAGACTTCCCTGCCCCATGATCCACCAGCCGAACATTCGGGTTCTGTTGCTGGATATTTTGCAGCAGCGGCTCGATGAATTGATAGAGATGGTAAACCTGTTTGAGCTTGCGCCGCGAATCCTGATTCATTCTGCCGTCGCGCGTGAGGATGTGCAATTCCTGCAACAGCGCTATGGACTGGCCGGGCTTTATGTCGTGCATATCATTCACAACTGACATGCCGCAAAATCATTCTCGCCAAACATACAGGGCACCACATAAGGCGCAGCCTAGCACATACACCAGCCATAACTCCGAAATAAAATAGGGGTAGACCATCAAAGCGACACCCAAAACCATAGGTCCTACGTGCGTCGATTTTTTGCCATATACAAAAGCAGCGAATCCTATCGTGCTGAATAGTATAGCGGCGAATAATTCTGCTGCGCTCGGCATAAAGTTGGGCAAAGAATAAAGAAATTGCTAATGATAGCGCTCCGGTATGGGTAACGCGCTACGCTTTCCGCAGTTGATTCCACCCCGGCTTGCACTATCCTCAGGCTGAGATGGGAATTTGCTTGCGTAATGCCTGCAACAACTGCTCACCCGTTAACGGCTGATAATACAAGTAGCCCTGCATCGTGGCACACCCGGATTGTTCGAGATAGCGCGACTGTATTTCAGTTTCCACCCCCTCTGCCACCAGACGCAACCCCAACCCCTTGGCGATGGAAATAATTGCCAGAACCACCGGATAGTGGCCATGATCGGACTGAATTTCGCGCACGAAGGCCTGATCGATCTTGATCGTGTGTATCGGAAATTTGTGCAGGTAAGACAGCGCCGAGTACCCGGTACCAAAATCATCAATGGCGATAGTAACGCCCAAGCGGCACAGCTGATCAAGCTGCTCGATGGCGTGATTGGGGCTGCGAATGGAGACATTCTCGGTAATTTCAACTTCGATCTGATTGGGCGAAATCCCATAACGGGTAAGAGCCTCTAATAATTTATCCGGGAAATTGCCGCGATCGAGATATTGCGGGGATAGATTTATCGAAAGCTTGAACTGGTTACTGCACAGCGGACTCCATTTTTTCATGTCAGTGCAAACAGCATTGAGCATCCAGTCGCTCAACGTAACCATCAACCCCACCTCCTCCGCCAAGGGAATGAATTCGCCAGCGCCCAGTAACCCCCGCGTGGGATGATTCCAGCGCATCAACGCCTCCACCCCCACCATCTCACCGCTGGCTGCATCCACCTGCGGCTGATAATACATTTCCAGTTGCCCGTGGGTGAGCGCATCACGCAAATTCTGCTCAAGGATAATTTTCATGTGCGAAGAATTAACCATCGAACGATCATAAAAATGGAAGCCATCCTTGTCCATGGACTTTACTTGATACATGGCAATGTCAGCATTGCGTAATAGCTCGTCCATGGTGTCGCCGTCGCCCGGGTAAATGGCGATGCCTATACTGGCTGAGATGTGTATCAGCTGCTTGTCGATCTCAAAAGGCGCGTGCAGATTATCCAGAATCTTGCCGGCAACTGCTTCCGCGTCCTGCCGATTACGCAGATTCGGCAGCACCATGGTGAACTCATCTCCGCCCAGCCGCGCCAGTGTGTCCCCGCCACGTATGGCCGTCTGCAGGCGCACGGTAACCAGTTGCAGCAACTCGTCACCCTTGGCGTGACCAAAAGTATCGTTGACTCGCTTGAAGCGATCCAGATCAAGGAACATGACAGCGAGTTCAGATTTATCGCGCTTGGATTGGCTGATCGCCAGGCTAAGCCTATCCTTGAATAAAATGCGGTTCGGCAGGTCAGTTAAAATGTCATGGTAAGCGTGATAAGCAACCATTTCATCGGCTCGCTTGCGGTCGGTAATGTCACGGGCAACACCGTAGGTGCCGAGGAATTCGTGTTTTGAATATCCATTTCCCTTGGAATACATGCCCGTTGAATTGAGAACGATGGTGATCAGGGTATTATCAAAATAACGGTCTTCATCCACGCATTTCAAGGATTTCAGCCGTAGTTCGACGTTATGTGAAGCACGCTCACCGGAGCGACGCTCATTAAATACATTGGCCGCCAGATGCAGGTCATCCTCATGCACCAACTCCGAATAGTGTTTGCCTATCAGGTTCTCCCGCTCTATCCCGAGCAAAGTGGTCACCCGTTTGTTGACAAAAGAAAATATTCCCTCGTGATTCAGTGTGTAAATGACATCCGGGGAATTATCCACCAGATAGCGGTAAAGTTTTTCCGACCGCTCAAGACGCGACGTGATTTGCAGGTTATGCGCCTCGAGATGCCTGGTTTGCCGGGAATTATCTACCAGCTTGAGCAGCTCTCGCGGATCGTAGGGCTTGCGCAAATAGCCAAAGGCACCACGCTCCAGTGCGCCGATCGCCGCATCTATGGTGGTATCTCCACTGAGCACTATCACATGCGCATCGATTTCGTGGTCGCGGATGAAATCCATGATTTGGTGCCCGGTCATATCCGGCAGCCGGAGATCGAGCAGGATCAGATCAAACTTCAGGCGACCAAGGTGATTAACCGCGTCCTGCCCGCTAACGGCTGTCGTTATCCTGTAGCCCAGGCCTTTTAACAACTCGCGCAGGCTGTCGAGCAAGCGCTCGTCATCATCCACCAACAGCATGCGGAATTCAGGATTAAACGTAGGTGCCGTCTTGCCGTCAATTCCGTTCAACTCGAACATCAGTGGTGTGTGATCAATCTCTTCCATAAGTTCCTCCCATAGACTTCATATTCTGTGGATTACCATCAATGTCATCACCGGTTCCACCATCAACCGGAAGCAATATTTCAAAAGTCGTTCCGCTGCTGCTGCTACGGCACATAATGATTCCTCCAAGCTCCTGCACCAGGCCATGCACTATGCTCAAGCCAAGGCCGGCGTGACCGCCGCTCTTAACACTGCGCACAGGTGAAAACAGCTTCGCCAAAACCGGGGGCGCAATACCCGGCCCATTGTCGTTAACGGTCAGCACACAATAAAGATGGCCATCCCGATTTATGTAGCTGGGCCTGATCGCCGGGCCCTGCGTGGTCGAATCGCTGCAGTTGCAGATCGACGTCGCCGGCCGCCTCAAAGAGATCACCACGGCGCTGGGCATCCCCTTCATTTTCAAGAGCAGCTACGACAAGGCCAACCGCAGCAGCGGCACCACCTTCCGCGGCCCGGGCATGGACGCCGGCCTGGAGATCCTGGCCCAGGTGAAACGCCAGCTGAACCTGCCGGTGCTGACCGATGTGCACAGCGAAGCCGAGATCGCGGCGGTGGCCTCGGTGGTCGACGTGCTGCAGACGCCTGCCTTCCTGTGCCGGCAGACCGACTTCATCCACGCCGTGGCCCGCTGCGGCAAGCCGGTGAACATCAAGAAGGGCCAGTTCCTGGCGCCGCACGACATGAAAAACGTCATCGACAAGGCCCGTGCCGCCGCGCGCGAAGCCGGCCTGTCGGACGACCGTTTCATGGCCTGCGAACGCGGCGCCAGCTTCGGCTACAACAACCTGGTCAGCGACATGCGCAGCCTGGCGATCATGCGCGAGACCGGCGCGCCGGTGGTCTTCGACGTGACCCATTCGGTGCAACTGCCGGGTGGGCAAGGCACCAGCTCGGGTGGCCAGCGCGAGTTCGTGCCGGTGCTGGCCCGCGCGGGCGTGGCGGTCGGCGTGGCGGGCCTGTTCATGGAAACCCACCCCGACCCGGCCAACGCGCTGAGCGACGGCCCCAACGCGGTGCCGCTCAAGCACATGCAGGCGCTGCTGGAACAACTGGTGGCGCTCGACCGCGTGGTCAAGGCCCAGCCGCTGCTGGAAAACGACTTCAACTGCTGACCATGGCTGCCTACATCATTGCCGACGTGACGGTGACTGACGCCGAGAAGATGGCCGCTTACCGCGTGTGGTCGAGCCAGGCCATGCAGGAACACGGCGCCGAGATCTTGGTGCGCGGCGGTGATTTTGAAGTGCTCGAAGGCCCCTGGACCCCCGGCCGGCTGGTGATGCTGAAATTTGCCGACCGCGCCACCGCCAAGGCCTTCTACGACAGCCAGACCTACAGCCATGCCCGCAGCCTGCGCGAAGGCGCCGGCGTGATGCGCATGGTGCTGGTCGACGGCCTGAACTGATCTGAAACCCCATTGAGAAAGATTGCTCCATGAGTGCCATCGTTGACATCGTCGGCCGCGAGATCCTAGACAGCCGCGGCAACCCCACTGTTGAATGCGACGTGCTGCTCGAAAGTGGCGTGATGGGCCGCGCCGCCGTGCCCTCGGGCGCGTCCACCGGCAGCCGCGAGGCGATCGAGCTGCGCGACGGCGACAAGGGCCGCTGCGCGACGGCGACAAGGGCCGCTACGGCGGCAAAGGCGTTTTGCGCGCGGTGGAACACGTCAACTCCGAGATCAGCGAAGCCGTGCTGGGGCTTGACGCCAGCGAGCAGGCCTTTCTCGACAAGACCCTGATCGACCTCGACGGCACCGACAACAAGAGCCGGCTGGGCGCCAAC
>JANPNS010000242.1:0-9812 GCA_031427575.1 Gallionellaceae bacterium | reverse complement strand
CATGGCAAAATTATTCTTGTCGCCGCGCGCCAGCGTGAAGTATTGCGCCAAGCTCAACGTATTGTCAGTGTAGCCAAAGCGGCTGGGTATCGCGCCCAACAGGGCAGTCATGTTGAGCATCTGGTCGTAATAGGCAAAATCTCCTACCGGAATCAGTTGTATGCCGGCCTGTTGTTGCAACTGCCAGTTTTGCGCGCGCAATGCGCGGCCTACGCCGCGCAAACCGGATTCATCCAGCTCGCCTTTTCCAGTAAGCCTCAACGGCTTTTTTGAGTTCGCGTTGCGCGCCGATGCGCGGAAAACCCAGGTTGTGTGCAATCGTCATAACTATACCTCTGCTAAAAAGGTGGCTCCTGCTTGAAAGACTGGCATGATGCAAAAATCCAGACTATTATTCAAACTCATTTTTTTGACGTTACTCATTAATCTCATTCATCATGAATTCGATCCTCGAAATTCGTCACCTGCACACCATGCTGGCCTTGGTGGACTGCGGCACACTGTCGCGGGTGGCGGCGCGCGTACACCTGACGCAGTCCGCCATTTCACACCAGATCAAACAACTGGAAGATTGTTACGGCACCCCGATATTTGAACGCAAAACCCAGCCGCTACGCCTCACACCGGCGGGGCAACGCCTGTATGTGCTGGCGCAAAACGCCGTGGCACTGGTGCATGAAGCGGAACGCGATATCGCACGGGTCATTCAGGGACAAGCGGGGAAATTACGCATCGCGGTGGAATGTCACACCTGCTTCGAGTGGCTGATGCCCGCGATGGATGAATTTAGAGAGAACTGGCCGGAGGTCGAGCTGGATCTGGTGTCTGGTTTTCATGCCGATCCGCTGGCGCTACTGCACAACGATAGAGCCGATCTGGTCATCGTGTCCGAGCTTAAAAAATCGGATGCACTGACTTACCACCCCTTGTTCGGCTTTGAAATCGTCGGACTGGTATCCTGCCTGCACCCGCTTGCGGAAAAAGATTACCTCACGCCGCGCGATTTCGCCGCTGAAACCCTGGTGACCTATCCGGTGCCGGACGAGATGATTGATGTGATCCGCAATTTCTTGCGTCCGCGCGGCATCGAACCAAAACGCCGCACTGCAGAATTAACCGTGGCGATTCTGCAACTGGTCGCCAGCCGTCGCGGCATTGCCGCTTTGCCCGGCTGGGCGGTGCAAAGTTATCTGGAAGCCGGATATGTAATGGGTAAACGCATCGGCAAAAACGGCTTGCGCGCCGAACTCTATGCGGTGACCAGTCAGCAATTCGGCGAGTTAGCCTACATCAGGGATTTTATTGAAACGGTGCGTGCGGTGAGTTTTAAGCGACTGAAAAATTTGGTGCCGCTGTAGGCAAGTAGGGCCCAATTTTATTTTAAAATCTTTAGAGGTGCCCTTTAGATTTAGAAATTGGATTGTATGGTGCGCCCGGCGGGAGTCGAACCCACGACCCTTGGTTTCGGAAACCAATACTCTATCCAGCTGAGCTACGGGCGCATAAATTCCATTTTTAAATCAAATCTGACCCTTCGACCTGGCTCAGAACTGCTTTGATTTAGAAACGGAATTGTGAGGCGTGCAGTATAGCGTTTTTTCTCCTGTGCCGCCCACGCCACGCCAGCAAGGAATAATGTTATCGTGTGCTCCATGACGTTTGCCAACCCCAGTCCGCAAGAGATTTGCCGGATATTGCGTAGCATCCACACCATCGCGGTGGTGGGCTTGTCGCCCAATCCGGCACGCCCCAGTTTTCAGGTGGCGCGCGCCATGCAGCAACACGGCTATCGCATTGTGCCGGTGCGTCCGCTGGTGCAGGAAGTGCTGGGCGAAGCGGCGTATGCAAATCTGGAAAGCCTGCTGTTCAAGGTTGACATGGTGGATGTATTTCGTGCTTCACAGCAGGTACCCGCTATCGTGGAAAGCTGCATCAAACTCGGCGTGCCCCGTCTGTGGTTACAACTGGGTGTGATACACGAAGAGGCGGCGCTGCGAGCGCAGGCGGCAGGCATTACGGTAATAATGGATCGCTGCATGTGGCGCGACTTTAACCAGTTGTGCCCTGATGTCGGCAAAGCAAAAGAAAAATGAACAAGCAGCGTTGCACCTGGGCAGGAGATAGCGCGCTGTATAAGGCGTACCATGATGAAGAATGGGGAGTGCCTCTGCACGATGATCGCGCGCTGTTTGAGTTTTTGATTCTGGAAGGTGCGCAGGCCGGGTTGAGCTGGATTACAATTCTGAAAAAACGTGAGGCCTACCGTGCGGCGTTCGGTAATTTCGACGCGGCACAAATTGCCCGTTATGGCACAAATAAAATAGAATCGCTGTTGCAGAATGCAGGTATCGTGCGTAACCGGTTAAAGATTCAGGCATCCGTGAGCACTGCGCAAAAATATCTGGCCGTGCAGCATGAATTCGGCAGCTTTGATGCCTTCATCTGGCGCTTCGTGGATGGTGTGCCGAAACAGAATGCCTGGCGTGATATGGCTGAGGTACCGACGAAAACTGCTGAATCAGATGCGATGAGCAAGGAGCTGACACGGCGCGGTTTCAAGTTTACCGGCTCCACCATCTGCTATGCCTACATGCAGGCGGTCGGCATGGTGAATGATCATACGACGGATTGTTTCAGACATTCGGAACTTCAAAGATGAAATTACAGTTCACCAAAATGCATGGCGCAGGCAACGATTTCGTGATGATAGACGGCGTGCGCCAATCCATTCACCTTACCCCGGAGCAGCTGCGTTTTTTGGCTAACCGGCATTTTGGTGTGGGCTGCGACCAAATCCTGCTGGTGGAAAAATCGCAGAATCCGGCGGCAGATTTTCGCTATCGTATTTTTAACGCTGATGGTGGCGAAGTGGAGCAGTGCGGCAACGGCGCACGTTGCTTCGTGCGCTTTGTGCTGGATCAGGAGTTGACGCAAAAGCGCGAGATCACGGTGGAAACCAAAAGCGGCCTGATCAGGCCGCGTCTTGAGGAAAACGGCCAGGTCATCGTGGACATGGGGGCGCCGATTTTTGAGGCGTCACGCCTGCCGTTTATTGACGGCAGTGATGCGGTAATTGAACAACTGGAAGTGGCAGGCGAGATAGTGCAGATCAGCGCGCTGTCTATGGGTAACCCGCATGTGGTACAAGTCGTGGCAGATGTGGAAATGGCGCCGGTTACATCACAAGGCCCGTTGATCGAGCGTCACCCGCGCTTTCCACAGCGGGTGAATGCAGGCTTCATGCAGGTGGTTGATCGCTGCCACATCAAGCTACGTGTATACGAACGCGGGGCGGGCGAAACACTGTCTTGCGGTACCGGCGCATGTGCGGCCGTGGTAGCCGGGATACGGCGCGGCCTGCTGGATGATCGGGTACACGTTGCTACCAGAGGTGGGGCACTGCATATCGCATGGGCTGGTGATGGTGCGCCAGTGCTGATGACCGGGCCGGCAATTACCGTGTTCGAAGGCGAAATTAATATTTAAGAGGATGACATGAAAGCTGCCGACGTCGCACAATTTTTACAAAACAACCCGCAGTTTTTTGAAGACCATGCCGACATGCTGGCTGAAGTTACCATTCCTCATCCCTATGGCGGCCGCACCATTTCACTCAGCGAGCGGCAGTTGCTCACCCTGCGCGAAAAAAACAAGGCGCTGGAAAAGCAATTGCGGGACATGATGGGAATTGCCCAGGATAACGATGCCTTGCAGAACAAGGTGCACCAATTTGCCTGCGCCCTGTTTGGCGCTGCCACTTTGCCTAGCCTGGCGGAAACGATTACGCGCAAGCTGCGCGAAATTTTTTCGGTGCCGCACGTGGTGTTGCATCTTTGGCAAATTCAGCCGCCCAGCGCGGAAATATTGGCCTTTACCGATCAGCAAGCGCAACCGGTATGCACCCATCTTGCGCTGCATGACACGCTGCAGTGGTTTGGCGAAGGCGCTGCGCACTTGCGCTCGTTTTCCTACCTGCCGCTGCGCGTTGGGGAACAATCTATCGGTTTGCTGGTGCTTGCCAGTGAAGAGGCGCAGCGTTTTTATCCCGAAATGGGCACGCTGTTCCTGCAACGAATTGCAGAAATTGCAAGTTGCGCGCTGCGCCCCCGCCTTTAATTCCATGCCGCACACTATCGCGCACCCTAACCAGAATTTCCTGCATGGCTATCTGGCGCACCTGCGCAATGAACGGCGCTACTCCCCGCTTACCGCAGAAAATTATGCGCGCGACATTAAGCGATTATTTGAGCTTGCTGGGCCTACGCCACTTGGCGAGCTGAAAAGTCACCAAATCCGCCGCTTCGTGGCACAGCTGCATGGCGGCGGCCTGGGCGGCAAGAGTCTGGCGCGCATGTTGTCGGCATGGCGCGGTTTTTATTCCTATCTGATGCGCGACCACCAGTGTCAGGATAATCCCTGCGTCGGGCTGCGCGCACCCAAGTCGCCGCGTAATCTGCCCCATGCACTTTCTCCGGACGAAGCGGTGCGCATGGTGGAGTTGCCGACCACGGATGGCATTCTGGCAGTGCGCGACAAGGCGATGTTCGAGTTGTTTTATTCGTCCGGCCTGCGCCTGGCAGAGTTGGTCGGCCTGGATTCCGGCGCGCTGGATTTTGCCGATGCCGCCGTGCGCGTCACCGGCAAGGGCAGCAAGACGCGGATCGTGCCGCTGGGCAGCCATGCTATTACTGCGCTGCAAGCCTGGCTGGAGGTGCGTGGACAACTGGCTCAGCCGGATGAGCCTGCGCTGTTCGTCAATCGCAATGGCAGACGCATCAGCGCACGCTCGGTGCAGTTGCGCATGAAAGAGTGGGGGATCAAGCAAGGCATTAGCAGCGGCGTGCATCCGCATTTGCTGCGCCACTCGTTTGCCTCGCACGTGTTGCAATCCAGTGGCGATTTGCGCGCCGTGCAGGAAATGCTGGGTCACGCCAGTATCTCAACCACGCAGGTTTACACCCATCTCGATTTTCAATACCTCAGCAAAATTTACGATGGCGCGCATCCACGCGCCAAAAAGAAAACCCCGTGAAACAGAGATTAATTCTAAACGCAGGGCGTGAAAAATCGTTGCTGCGCCGCCACCCATGGATATTCTCCGGCGCAGTAGCGCGCGTGGAGGGGCAGCCAGACAGCGGTGACACAGTTGAGGTGCGCTCGGCGCAAGGCGAGTTCCTTGGATTTGCCGCCTACAACGCGCAATCACAGATCAGCGCGCGCGCGTGTGGTCGTGGCAGGCCGATGAAAAAATTGATGCTGATTTCTTTCGCCGCCGGATTGCCAATGCTCTGTCTGCTCGCCGCACACTGCGCCCCTCACCCGTGGGGAGCGGGGCGGGGGGAGAGGAGGAAAACAACGGAACGCGCCTCATCCACGCCGAGTCGGACGGTCTGCCGGGATTGATCGTAGATCAATATGGTGATGTGCTGGTAATGCAAATCGGCAGCGCGGGGGCGGAACGGTGGCGCGACACCATCGCCGACATTCTGCAAGAACTCGGCCAACCCGCGTGCATCTACGAACGCTCCGATTCCGACTCGCGCACGCTGGAGGGTTTGACGCTACGCAGCGGCGCGTTGCGCGGCACGCTTCCGGAAAATCTGGAGGTGGTGGAGCATGGCCTGCGCTTCAAAGTGGATGTAGTTGCAGGACAAAAAACCGGTTTCTATCTCGATCAGCGCGACAACCGCAAGCTGACCGAAACGCTGGCGCTCGATAAAGATGTGCTCAATTGTTTTTGCTACAGCGGTGGTTTTTCGATATATGCGCTACGCGGCGGCGCGAAATCGGTATTGTCGATTGATTCATCAGAAGAGGCGCTGCAACTGGCGCAGCACAATGTGAAATTAAACGATCTGGATGCCAGCCGGGCAGAATGGCAATGTGCCGACGTGTTTGCCGCGTTGCGCAAACTGCGCGACCAGAACCGAAAATTTGACCTCATCATCCTCGACCCACCCAAGTTCGCCCCCACCGCCGCCTTTGCCGAAAAGGCCGCGCGCGGCTACAAGGACATCAACCTGCTCGGTTTCAAATTGCTCAGACCGGGTGGACTGCTCGCCACCTACTCCTGTTCCGGTGGCATCAGCGTCGATCTGTTCCAGAAAATTGTCGCCGGTGCCGCACTTGATGCCGGTGTAGATGCGCAAATAGTGAACTATCTGCATGCCGCATCTGATCACCCTATATTGTTGAGCTTTCCTGAAGGTGCGTATCTTAAGGGACTGGTCTTGCGGCTGGCTGGATAATACTGAGATAGTTACCGGGGAATAATTCCAATTCCTGATAGAAACGATCACTGCGTTGGCTGCGTCTTCGGCTCCTAGCCGTACTACATGTACTGTCTTCGTCGCCCCATTCTTGCCGCCTTGTGCTCCTTCCTATCCGGAATTGGAATAAGCACGTGGCTAGAGGCACCCTGAGACCGATTTTTATGGGTAAGCTGTATAACCAGAGCTACCAAATTGCCCGGGTTTGGAAATATTCTTTCGTTATATAATAAATCAGCTCAATGAATTTTAGGACAGGGCGACCCCCGTGAAAAAAGAAACAGCAGCTGTGATCGCTGAATTAACATCGCCTTCCACGGCGCCCCCTGTATCCGCAAATGCTGTGGCAGAAATATGCGAAAAGGCGAATAAAGCTTATATTGAAATGCGCTATGCGGAAGCCGCTCAGCTGTATCGCATGGCGGCTGAGCAAGGCCACATGTATAGCCAGGTAGACCTTGGCCGTATGCTTGAAAAAGGCACGGGGATCGGAAAGGATGAAGCCGAGGCCGCCAGCTGGTATCGCAAGGCGGCTGAACAAGACAACGCATATGGCCAGGTAGATTTGGGCCGTATGCTTGAGCATGGTCAGGGGGTCGACAAGAACGAAGCCGAGGCCGTCAGCTGGTATCGCAAGGCGGCTGAGCGCGGCAATATGTTTGGTCAAGTTGATTTGGGCCGTATGTATGCCAAAGGCCTGGGGGTCGAGAAGGACGAAGCGGAGGCCGTCAGCTGGTACCGCAAGGCGGCTGAGCTAGGGAGCGCATTTGGCCAGGTTGATTTGGGGCGCATGTATGCCAAAGGCTTGGGGGTCGAGAAGAACGAAGCGGAGGCTGTTCGCTGGTATCGCAAGGCAGCCGAGCAGGGGAATTCGTATGGCCAGGTTGATTTGGGCCGTATGCTTGAAAAAGGCATGGGAGTCGAAAAAAATGAAGCCGAAGCCGTTAGCTGGTATCGCAAGGCGGCTGAACAAGGCAGCGCATATGGCCAGGTTGATTTGGGCCATATGCTTGCGAAAGGCTTGGGGGCCGACAAGAATGAAGCTGAGGCCGCCGGTTGGTATCGCAAGGCGGCTGAGCAAGGCAATATGTACGGCCAGGTGGATTTGGGGCGCATGTATGCCAAAGGCCTAGGAGTTGAAAAGAATGAAGCTGAGGCTGCGGATTGGTATCGCAAGGCGGCTGAGCAGGGCAATACTTATGGTCAAGTAGACTTGGGCCGAGTGCTTGAAAAAGGTTTGGGGGTGGAGAAAAGTGAAGCTGCAGCCGCCAGTTGGTATCGCAAGGCGGCCAAGAAAAGTAATGTGTATGGGCAGGCTAATCTTGGCCGCATGCTGGCCAACGGCATAGGGCTTGAGAAGAACGAAGTCGAGGCTGCCAGTTGGTATCTAAAGGCGGCGGTGCAGGGTAACGCCTATGCTCAGGCTAATCTGGGCCGCATGCTGGAAAAAGGGTTGGGCATCAAAAAGAATGAAGTGGAAGCAGTCGCTTGGTATCGCAAGGCGGCCGAGCAAGGTAACGCCTATGGCCAGGCTAATTTGGGCCGCATGCTGGAAAAAGGCCTGGGGGTTGAGAAGAACGTTGCTGCAGCAATCAGTTGGTATAACAAGGCAGCCGAGCAGGGGTTCAGCGAGGCAAGGAAGTGGCTGGCGAAATTAACCTGAAATATACGGCTCATTAATTACGAAACATGAAAATCAGTCTCGCGCAAAGACACAAAGAGCGCAAAGAAAAAACTTCACCAAGGTAAACCAGTTTTTTGGCCATCTTCGCGTTCTTTGCGTCTTTGCGCGAGTAATAAAATGTATCGTTGGGTATGTGTTGCTACACTAGTCTGCGCCGCATTTGTAGGCACCGCTTAATGCACGCTGATAAAAGGCTTGAACCCCAGGCGCGATTGCAACCTTTCCGCAGTAACGCGCGCTTCATCCTCTGTCGCATACGGGCCGATGTGCACACGCGTCAGGTCATCCTTTGAGTATAAGACGACTTGCTTGTCGCTGCCTTCGAATTCTGAGCGCATGCGAGCGAGAAAACTTTCCGCGCCGAGTCGCGACGCAAACGCGCCAAGTTGCAAATATATATTATCCCCGACCGCCGGGGTGAAGGGAGAGGCAGGTGTGGGCGCGGGCGGCAAAGGCTCGGTGAGCACTGAATCGGTTATGGCAATAACCCCAGGCGTAGCATCCGCTATCAGGCTTTCCACTTCCACTTCGCCGCTACCTGATCCTACAATGCCAAGCTTGTGTGCGGCGGTATATGACAAGTCTATGATGCGCTCATGCAGAAAGGGGCCGCGGTCATTCACGCGCACCACCACCGACCTGTTGTTGGTGAGGCTGGTGACGCGAACATAGCTGGGGATGGGCAATGTGGGATGGGCCGCTGTCATGCCGTACATGTCATATACCTCGCCGCTGGATGTGCGCTGGCCGTGAAATTTTTTGCCATACCAGGAAGCGAAGCCGCGCTCTTTATAATTTCCCGGCGCGGCGAGCGGGGTGTAGGTCTTGCCCAGCGCGACATAGGGGCGATTGGTGTAGCGTTGTAACGGTTCGGCGCGGGGTACTGCATCCGGGATGGCGTCCAGGTCGGCGGGCGCATCGGTGCCGGGGCCGTCACCCGGGAGATAGCCGCCTTGTCCTGCTTGGGCAACAGGTGCGGGCGTGCTGCGTGATTCTGGTTTGCGTGGCGGTGCGCTGCCGCAAGCGTTGACCAGGATTGCCGCCAACAAGATCAGTCCGGTTTGTTTGTTCATCTGTATGACCTCTCAGTATCCCCAGCAGGGTGTTGAAAAACGTCGCGAGCGACGGCAGAACAAGGCGCGAAAGGGCGAACGGAGTTTACACGACGTTTATCGCTACGCGACCCCGCATTTTGAGCCCTTGAGCAACGCAGTTATGCCGAGCGCATAACCAATGACTTAGTTGGCGTAGTTTGCCAACTTAGTCAGATGGCTAGTTGTTTCATCAGTAGTTTTTCAACACCCTGCTAAGTTTGTACCAGTTTCTTATGTGTATGAATGCTCATCAGCATGCCGAAGCCCAGCAGCAAGGTGACCATGGAGGTGCCGCCATAGCTGATGAGTGGCAACGGCACGCCTACCACCGGAAGAATGCCGCTCACCATACCCATATTGACAAAGGCATAAGTGAAAAAAGTCAGCGTGATGCTACCCGCCATCAGGCGCGTAAAGTAAGTCGAGGCATTCGCGGTGATGACGAAGCCGCGCGCAATAATGAACAGGTATAACCCCAGCAAGAGTAGGTTGCCGAACAGGCCGAATTCTTCTGAATAGACCGCGAAGATAAAATCGGTAGTGCGCTCCGGCAGGAAGTCGAGATGGGCTTGCGTGCCGTTGAGGTAGCCTTTGCCAAATATCCCGCCGGAACCTACGGCGATCGTAGCCTGTATGGTGTGGTAGCCCGTGCCGAGCGGATCCTGCATCGGATCAAACAGGGTCAGAATGCGCTGGCGCTGGTAGTCGTGCATCATCGACCACAGCACCGGGGCGCTCGCCAGCGCCGCCACCAGCAGGGACAGC
>JANPNS010000241.1:0-2105 GCA_031427575.1 Gallionellaceae bacterium | reverse complement strand
GGTCATCTTCCTCGACGCCCAGCACCGCGCGATTTCATCAGAGGAATTGTTCCACGGCACGCTCACCCAAACCAGCGTTTATCCGCGCGAAGTGGTCAAGCGCGCCCTGCATCACAACGCGGCAGCAGTCATACTCGCGCACAATCATCCCTCAGGTGTGGCCGAGCCCAGTCAGTCTGATCGGATGCTTACTGACGCACTCAAGCAGGCACTGGCACTGGTCGATGTACGAGTGCTGGATCATTTCATTATTGCGGGGACGAACTGTCTGTCATTCGCGGAACGGGGGATGGTGTAGCAGGTACCTCTATAAATCCAAACTCCGTCGCGATACTGCGTTGCTCAAGTAAGGGCACGGCGCGCCGTGCCCCTACCAAACCTATGCTGCGCGCTAAAATTTCATTCGCGCCTTGTCTCACTTATAACCAGCCACTTGGCTACCGTCGTTTGGTAGCCTAGTGGAATGGCTAGTAGTTCCATCAGGATTTTGAATTTATAGAGGCATCCTGTAGTCGTTATTATTTATGAGCAGCATGATGAGCTTCCCTATTTTTCCTCACTTAATTTGGCTGGCGTTGCTACTGCTGGTTTCCGGATGCAGCCAGACCAGCCTGCTCACCAAACAGGATTACCAGAACAGCCAGCATTATTTTGTGCAGGGCAAAGTCAACGATGCCCTGGTGGAATTTCCGCGCCGGGCGGAGCAAGACACTTTTATCACCACCATGGAGATGAGCTATTTATCGTTGATTCAGGGCAAGCCCCAGAGTAAGAAGTTGCAGAAACAGGCGGGTATGTTGGAGAAAAGGGTGCGCTATCACGTCTCGCGCGAGGCCAATACTTTTTTCTATCTGCAGACGCCGGAAGATTATTACGCCTCGGAGCACGAAGTGATCTGGCTGCATTTTCTGTTGAGCTGGGGCTATTCGTTGCAAGGACAGTATGAGGATGCCTGTGTCGAAGCGCGCATCGCGAGCAGCCTATTGGCGCTGCCGTGGAGTCCGGCAGGTCACTTCGATGATCCGGCTATGCGCTTATTCCTGGCAGGCTTGTGGACGATGTGCGGCGAATGGCACGAGGCGCGGGTGGATTTGCGCGCGGCCTGGTTCATGGACAACAGCCTCAGCTGGGCCATGGAGCTGGCCGCACACGAGCAAGCTCCGGCGCATTTGTTTCTGGTGCTGGGTGGCCCGGGGCCTGAGCCAGAATGGAAGCCGGAACTGAAGGCCAATCCGTTACGTTCGAAACGACAAATCAGCTTTAAGCCGCGCGGCCAGAGGAGCCAACTTTCAATCACCGACCGCAACGGCATCACTATCACGCCACTGCTCTCCCCCGATGCCAGTAAATGGTACACACGCCATCAGGTGCGCGAAAGCGAATTGCATGAAATCATTCTCGACTCCGCCTACGGTCGCCAGGCTGCGGCCAGTACCACCATCGCTTCGGTCAAGATTGCTGCTGCCACTGGCGTCGGCCTGGCGGTGGGCATAGGCGGCACAGCTCTGGGTGCAGTCATCGTTTATGCCGGTGGGCAATCCAATTCCGGTGATGCGGTCAAACTCGGGCTCACCGTCGCGGCATACAGTATTATCAAAGGAATGGATATCGCGCAGGAAGGCTATGAGGAGAGCACCGCAACGCTGAAACAGGATCTGGATACGAGTGATCGTTACCGCTTTGTCCGTTACCTTCCGGAATATATATGGTTCGGCTGGAGCGATCAGCCTATCAACTATCCGGTGCAACTGCGCACCCCGATTGCTCAGATCAAGCTTGATCAGCCTACTATCATTCGCAGCACATCTGTCACCGTGGCATACATACCGGATGTCAGTCCTCCCCTGAAGCCTTATCGTTATTCCAATTCTATTTTAAAGCAACAATAATCATGTAGGGTGCGCTTGCGGTGTCAATTCCGCCGTGTCAACTCCATGTCCAGCTTGCTGGACATAAACAACCAATTGGCAACCGTCTTTTGGTTGCTTAGTGGGATGGCTAGTTGTTTCACCAGTGGATTGCCTGCCTTTGGTACAACCTTTGGTTGGCTGCGGATTGCCTACCTTTGGTGCACCAGCGACCATGGTGCGTAGAACGCACCCTAC
>JANPNS010000240.1:0-5766 GCA_031427575.1 Gallionellaceae bacterium | reverse complement strand
GTCTCGCTTAGGATTTTGAATTTTTTGAGGCGCCCTTAAGTGTTGCATTAAACCTAGAAACCGCAGTTGACCGCTCCCTTGAGGCCGCAACAAAATGAATGGAAAGGAAATCATGACACTATTTCCGCTCACCTTTTGGGTTAAGTCGCTACAGGGCAATTGGCACATTTATTTGCCTGCCCAACTGCGTTGCTCCTCATTGAATAGAATGACTATTCCGCTTCGTCGCGCCTTGCTGGACAGGCAAATAAACGCACCACTTACCCTGTCCAACTACGGTTTCTAGGTTAAACCATCCTGAACCGGATCACTTCATGACCCGCAACCTCGCTCAAGATGTCACTCCCCGCGAAGCCTGGGCTTGGGCCATGTACGATTTCGCCAATTCCGGCTACACCACCGTCGTTATCACTGCCATCTTCAACGCCTTTTTCGTAACGGTAGTGGCGGAGAACGCGCCCTGGGCGACATTTGCCTGGACCGCAGCGCTGGCGGTTTCTTATGCGCTGATCATGATTACCGCTCCACTGCTAGGCGCGTATGCAGATGCGTATGCCGCCAAGAAGCGTTTGCTGCTTGCCACGACAGTCGGCTGTGTGGCATTCACCGCCGCCCTCGCTTTGGTCGGCCCGGGAAATCTGTGGCTGGCTGTTGCGCTGATTATATTTTCCAACTTTTTTTTCGGCAGCGGCGAAAATATTATTGCTGCATTTTTGCCGGAACTGGCGCGGGGGCGCGCGCTCGGAAAAGTTTCCGGCTGGGGCTGGAGCCTGGGCTATATGGGAGGCTTGGTCAGTCTCGGCACTTGCCTCGCCTATATTACCTGGGCGCAGGCACGCGGGCAGACCGGCGCTGATTTTGTGCCGGTGACCATGTTGATTACAGCAGTCTTGTTCGCGGTGGCCAGCCTGCCGACGTTTCTTTTTTTGAAGGAGCGCGCGCTACCGCAAGCGCATTTGCAGGGTCGTAACGCCATGCAGGAAGCCTATGCGCGGCTGGCGCAAACGATACGCTATGCGCAACGCTACCGCGACCTGCGGCGCTTTTTGATATGTACGGTTTTCTATTATGCGGGCATTCAGGCGGTGATCACACTGGCCGCGATTTATGCGCAGCAGGTGATGCATTTCACGATGCAGCAGACACTGGTTCTGATACTGGTAGTCAACGTCACTGCGGCAATCGGCGCATTTGCCTTCGGCTATGTGCAAGACCGCATCGGCCATATCCAGGCCATTTCATTAACACTGGTCGGCTGGATCGTGGTGGTAGTGCTGGCATGGGCTGCGCAAGAGCCAACGCTATTCTGGGTGGCCGCCAACCTGGCCGGCATCTGCATGGGTGCCAGCCAGTCCGCTGGGCGCGCCTTGGTGGGCCTGCTTTCCCCGGCTACACGTCGGGCAGAATTTTTCGGGCTGTGGGGGTTAGCGGTCAAGCTGTCTGCGATACTCGGCCCGATGACTTACGGGCTGGTGAGCTGGATTTCAGGCGGCGACCATCGGCTGGCAATCTTGATTACCGGGAGCTATTTTCTGGTGGGGCTGGTGATTCTTGGCGGGGTAAACGTGCTGCGTGGTCGGCGCGCAGCATTACGGAAGCATGAATGAATTGTGATTCGAAAACTATGAACTGCGCCGCGCCAATTCCCGTCCGCGCGTAGCCGAATTTTCCATCCACTTTTTGATGCGGTTGGCATCGCCGACCCGAGTGCGAGTGCCCCACGAATCAAGTAGTACAATAATCACGGGTCGCTGTGCAATGGTGGCTTGCATTACCAGGCAGCGTCCTGCCTCGCTGATGTAACCAGTCTTGCTCAGGCCAATATTCCACGATGCATTTTTCACCAGAGGATTAGTGTTACCAAAGCGCAGCGGGCGCGATCCACTTCTTTCAACCAGATGTGACGGCGCAGTGCTGTACATATGAATGAGATCATAGCGCTGCGCCGCCACCAGCATTTTTACCAGATCCCGCGCGCTGGAAACGTTTGCACTGTGCAATCCAGTGGCATCATGGAAACGGGTATTCCACATGCCAAGTTCGCGTGCCTTGGCATTCATCATCGCCACGATCGCTTCGGTGCCGCCAGGATAGGTCCGTGCCAATGCCGCTGCCGCACGATTCTCCGAGGCCATGAGTGCCAGCTTGAGCAGCTCGCCGCGTTGCAGCACCATTCCCGGACGCATGCGCGAACGTGTTCCCTTGTGTCTGTCCAGGTCTTGCGCACTGATACTGATTTCCTCATCCAGCGGCAGTTGGGCATCCAGCAGCACCATCGCAGTCATCAGCTTGGTAATGGAGGCAATAGGGACGATGACATCGGCATTTTTGCTGAGTATGGGGCGTCCCGTCTGCTCGTCGTAAATCAAGGCGATGGCCGAACTCAGTTTGGGCAGTGAAGTGTACTGCGGCTCCCAGTCCGGCACCTCCTCAACTTCTTCCGCCTGCATATATATTGCTGCTTCATCAGGCTCTGCCTGTACTGACAACGTTGAGCCCAACAGCAATAGCAACAGGGTTAGTTTTTTGCGCATATTACCTTTCGGAGCAAGACCACGATCCAGAGCATACCGCAACTTTTGGATAAATCAAATAAATTAAGCCTGTAGGGCGGAAAAGCGCAGCGCCTTCCGCCGTAATGTTTTTTATGTTCATTACGGCGCGCGCTAAGGTATGAATGTCCAGCTGGATAAAGCTATTTCAGTGACAGCCGGAACAATCCGCTTTTTTCCACTCACCACTCTTGGCGAAAGAGTTCACCTTCAACCATGCGCTCAGGTAATAGGGTTGCATGCTGTAGGGCAGAGCTGCAGCTAGTATGATCGTCCCGACGGACTGACCCGCCTCCGGGCCAACATCATTCAAGTTCACCAGCAAGGCCTTGTTCTTCCAGCCGTGAGAAACCGCCTCGTGGCACTGGCTGCAACGCATCGGAAGTACGGTTAATTTCATTTTGGACGCATGTTGAACGTGCAGATTAGTGTCATTGTCCGGTGCAGCTGCGCTGGCAAGTCCGCTAAAGCCACTTATTTTCTTGTCCGTCGGCAGAGTATCAGGATTGGCATACTGGTTATAGTCATGACAGCGGAAGCACAGCGCATCCGCCGAGGCACTGCCGACGTTCTGATCCCATACCCCTTTCAGCAGGAAATTATTGCTGGAACCGTGCGGACCCCAGGAATTTCCATTGTCGCCTCCCGCAGGTTCGACTGTGGTCAGCCCGGTTGCGGAGCCATGGCAATCCGAGCAATACATGGTCTGTGTGCCCACAGCGCCAACCTTATTCCAGGGAGACAGAAAAGTATTGGGATCAAGGCCGCCACGTATCGCCGGTGTGCGCCCGGTGTTATCCATCACTGGATGCCAGGAGCGATGGTTATTAGCCGAATAAGCGGCACTGGCACCACTATCCGATGTCGTCAGCGGCTCTCCTTTGTGGGTCCACGGCGCCTGAAACTCCTTGGCCTGGTTGGTGAACTGGGTAAGCTCGTTGATGCCGCTAAGCGTACCACCCCCAGAGTTGGTCAGGCTGGGTCGGTTACCAATAGGATATACGTTATTGTCGGCATAGCCGTAATTGGAATGGCATTTGAGACACACCTGGTATTCTCGCGTGACGTAGGGATCATCTACAGATTCGCCGGTACTGCTCCCTGGGTCACCGCGTTTGACGGTAAAGCCCGCAGGTATTTCCTGAAAACTGGCCCCGCTATACATCGGCTCCACGCCTGTTATACCGCGCAGCACGCCAGAGGCGATGTTAGTATGAATATTGCCGAACTCGTCGTGCCCGTGAGTGCCCGCTGCGTCCGGTGTACCCATTAGAATACCAGGCGGATTACCTCGAAAATCCCTGAATTTCACCACCCGATGCGGGTTGTGGCAATCGGAGCACTCGGCGTGGCGGTTGAAAAGATTACCTGCGCCCAGGTTCAGTCGCTTCTCAACGAAATCCGCCCCACACTTATTGTCCCAGGCAGTACAATTGACGCCACCTTCGAGCAGCACGGCATCGTCGAAGTTACCGCCTATATCATGCACCTCTGAATTCGCCGCCTGATCGCTCGATTTAATCGGCATATGAATAGCCAAATCGTAATCAGATCTAATGTCCGGCACGCTGTAGTTAAGATTGCTATAGGTGATAACGCTGGAGACGGTAGTGGTATGGCATTGAAAACAGGTCTCCTCAATAGCCGGATTGCCGCCAGCCTTGGGAGTATTGGCAGTAGAAAAGCTGTCGGTACCCTCACGCAACAGTCGGCGCGCACCTTCCACGGTGTGGGTGTCGTGACAGTTGAGACAGGATGCTTTCCATACCGGCAGGTTAGCTGGAAATTCGCGCAAAGTTTCTCCCGGAACAGCAAGATAAGTTTGCAATCCAACCAACGAGTTAGCGTGCGCCGAGTAGGCCCAGGAATCCCCCCCTTTTTCATGGCAAGCCAGACAGATGATATCGTTCGCCTCGTTAAACGAGGCGGCCGGCTGCGCTTCCTGAAAACGGTTCAAACGCAAAAATTTCTGGTTGCCTACGGCAGGATTATCGTCGCGTATGTGCGGGTCGTGGCAAGTTGGGCACTGTATCTGCGCCGAGCCAGCCACTCCATAGAGTGGCAATTTGTGCTTGGCAAGGTCGGCCCGCGGGCCGATGGTGGCGCCGCTGTCAAAATTCGATCTCTGGTTGCTGTCAACAGCGCGCAATTCGCCGTCGCGGGAAGCTAGAGAAGCAGTGTAGTTCACCGAAATCGGATGATCGTTGCGGAGGTCGGCACCCAGCCTGCGTGTGTAGCCAGTAGTGGCGCCACCATCAATGCTGCTGGCGCTCGCGGGCATGGCACCCTCCACCGTGGTGCCGCTCAATTCTATGAGCTGGTTCTGCCGGCCATTGAACACAGCCACAGTGCCGACAGCAAGGGTACCATCATGGCAGGACAAGCACATTTTTGAACTGTCGCCTGGTTGCGCTAGCTCTGTTATCCCTTGGTCACTGAGAGCATCCATCGAACTGGACGTATAGGTCGTATAAGCCACCACAGAAAACACTTTATTCCACAACGGCGGCGTTGAAGGTGAGGAGTTGTGTGCAGTGTGGCAAAAAACACAGAACCCCGGCTGCGTGGATGTCGCCATGACGGTACGGATCGGAAGCGAGCCGCCAACGGGGATATAGTCTATTGTGTTAAGCGGATGGGATAGGTTATGCACGGTCCCGCGCACATCCGATATCTTGGCAGCAAAGACGCTCCCGCTGCCGAACACGGCACTGGCAAGCATGAATGTCACCAAATGTACTTTACTCATTGTTCGCCTTTCATATGCAACATATTGATTCTCAATTACCAAGCAAGTTCCATGCAAGTTCCATGCGATTCAGTATTATAAAACCAGCCGCAAATTACTGGGGGGCGTTCACATGCAAATTTTTGCACCTTTATTTCAAAAGTATCGATCAACCTTAAGTTATCAAAAAAAATACATCAAGTAGGTAACTGAGAAGTGCTAAAAAACTCTTGATATATGGTTAGTTACCCCCCAAAAACTGGAAAATAGCCACGCGACCATTGAACATATCAGCCACAAAAATCCGATTGCTGGCGTCAGTCCACACACTGGTCGGCAGATAAAACTGGCCTATCCCTGACCCCGTGCCACCAATCGGGAGCAGAAGATCACCATTGCGGTTGTACACCAGCAGATAATCATGGTACGACTCAACCACATATACATTACCATCGGTATCCACCGCCACCCCTTTGGGGCGCACCA
>JANPNS010000239.1:0-7861 GCA_031427575.1 Gallionellaceae bacterium | reverse complement strand
TGCTGCTCGTCGCCAATGTGTTCTGGGCGATTGCTTACGACACCGAATACGCGATGGTGGATCGGGATGATGACATCCATCTTGGCATTCATTCCTCGGCATTGTTGTTCGGAAAATATGATGTGGTTGCGGTGATGGTTTGTTACACGATGGCGCTAGTCTTGCTGGCAACGGTGGGGCTGATGATTGGTTCAGGAGTCCTCTATTTCGCCGGGCTGATACTGGCTGGGGGCATTGCGCTATATCACTATCGCCTGATCAAACAGCGCCAACGCGAGGCGTGCTTTAAGGCATTTCTGCACAACAACTGGTTTGGCCTGGCTATATTCGCAGGGTTGGTGCTGGACTATTTTTGAATGGAAATAATTATTTCAGCCAGCCCTTGCGATGAAAGTACCAGAACGGCACCAGCATGGACAGCAGCATGAGCAACAGGGCGAAAGGATAACCCAAACGCCACCCAAGTTCGGGCATGTGGGTAAAGTTCATGCCGTATATGGACGCGATTAGGACGGCTGGCAGCAGGGCGACCGAGGACACCGAAAACAGCCGCACAATTTTGTTCTGGTTGATGTTGATGAAGCCGACGGTTGCGTCCATCAGAAAGTTGATCTTGTCGAACAGGAAAGCGGTATGTCCATCCAGTGAATCAATGTCCTGCATGATCTGACGAGCTTCTTCCAGTTGTGCCGGGGTTAGCAGCTTGCTGCGCATCAGAAAAGATGCGGCGCGGCGCGTATCCATAACGTTACGGCGGATGCGTCCATTCAGGTGCTCGGCCTGCGCAATATTGGCCAGCACACTGGCCGCATCATTATCGCTGAGACTGTGGTTGAGCACGGTTTGACTCACCCGCCCGAGATCGGCATATACCTCTTCCAGCACGTCGGCGGAGTATTCCACATCCATTGAATACAAATCTATCAGTACATCTTTGCAGTCTTCAACTTCGCCCGGCTTGCCATGCGATCTGGTGCGCAACTGATAGAACACCGGCAGATCTTCTTCATGCACGGTAAATAAAATGTCGTCAAACAACACAAAGGCCACCGTGACGCTGCGCGAATCATGCTCTTTACCAAGCAAAAAATCCGAACGCAAGTGCAATTCCCGGCCCTCTTCATAAAAGCGCGCACTTGCTTCAATGTCGCGCAAATGCTCAGGCTTGGGCAGGGTCAGATGATAAGTTTGTTCCACCCACTTAACCTCTTCTTCGCTGGGCGCAACAACATCAATCCAGATAGGCTGGTCGGAACGGAGGTCGTCCTCATCCAGATGAATCTGACTGAGGCGACCATTGTTGAGTGTGAATGCGTTGAGCATGGTGTGGCTCTATTGGATGCTGCCAGCCAATTCAAAGATAGGCATGTACATGAGTATCACCACACCACCGATGATCACACCTATCAACGCCATCAGTATCGGTTCAAACAAACGGGTAAACCAGTCTACCCAGCGCGCCAGCTCCTCGTCATGAAAAGCGGCGATGCGCTCCAGCATGTCGCCCATATGCCCGGTGCGCTCACCAACACGTAACAGGCGCAACGCCACAGGAGTGGTCAAGCCATGTTCTTCCATGGCGCGCGACATCAACATTCCTTCACGAATTCGAGTGGATGCAGCTTGCAAGCCGGAGCGCAACTCGGTACCAATTAACCCGGCAGACATTTCCAGCGCTTGTAGCACCGGAATGCCGCCACGCAACAACATGCCCAATGTGCGATACAGGCGCGCCAGCTGGTAAATTCGGGCGCGTTCGTGCAATGCCGGAATGCGCAGGATGGCGCGCGCAAGAAAAGCGCGCCCTTCGGGACGTACCGCAGTGAAAATAATGGCGGACAGCAAACCTCCACCCACCACCAGTGCGGCGATCCAGTGGGTTTCGACGAATTTCCCCCAATTCATTAACAACAGCGACAGGAAGGGCACTTCGCCACGGATATCGTCATAAATACGGCTGAAGCGCGGCACCACATAAAACATCAGAAAAAGCGTGACCAGCGCACCCACAAAAATAATGACCAAGGGGTAAATCGATGCGCTGATGATTTTGCTGCGTACCTTATCAGACTGTTCCCAGTAGGTAAGGTAGCGCCGCAATGCTTCAGGCAAATCACCGGTACGCTCACTGGCGCGTATCATTGCCACATACAGCGCAGGAAACTGGGTGGGGAAGCTCTCCAGCGTGGCAGAAAAGGCCAGCCCCTGGCGTAGTCTGTTTAGTAATCCTTCGAATACTTTGCGATTCTCCGGGCTGGCTTCTTTTTCGGCTATCGCTTCCAGCGCTTCCACCAGAGACAGGCCTGCGCCCAGCAATGCCAGCATTTCCTGGCTGAATAGCGGCAAGGGAAATTTTTTGCTTAAGCGCCATGAACGGGCAAGCCCCGCTGCCTTAACAGCTAAAACCACATAGCCTTGTTGTATTGCCTGCGCACGCGCGCCATCTTCATCCGCAGCATCAATGTCCAGCATTAAGACTTGATCAGGCTCGCGCAGCGCTTTCAGTGAATAACGCATAGGCTACCAGTTGATAATGTCGACATTATCTCCACTGCCACCCTCGCGGCCATCTTTGCCATAGGAGAACAGGTCATAGTCGCCATGCTCACCAGGGACACGATAATGGTAAGGCTTATCCCACGGGTCAAGTGGAGCTGCTTTTTTCAGGTAGGGCCCATCCCATTTAGGTTCTTCGCCCGGTCGAACGGTCAAGGCGGTCAGACCCTGCTCCGTCGTGGGATAATGGCCAGTATCCAGACGATACTGATCCAGCGCCTTGCCCAGCCCATCAATTTGCGCCTGGGCCACCTTGATCTCTGACTTGCCTACCTGGGCAAAGTAGCGCGGGGCAACATAGCCTGCCAGCAAACCAATAATCACAATCACCACCAGCAATTCCAGCAGGGTGAAGCCAGCATGTTTATCAAACCTTCGTATCATTTATAACTCCATATTCAAAAATTCTTGTACCTCGATCCACCTTGATTATCCGCCTATATAGCCAGCGCTAAAAGCCCCAAAGAAATTCTGCATGCCTTATTAGTCGGGCTATTTCGGTTTCCTCTGCGCCCACGCCATCAAACCCACCCCCGCGAATACCATAGGCAGGCTAAGCCACTGACCCATGCTGATGCCCAAGGTCATCAGGCCGAAGATGCCGTCATCGGGGTTGCGCGTAAATTCGGCGAGAAAACGGAAGCTGCCATAGCCGATGAGAAACAGACCAGACACTGCGCCCATGGGGCGGGGCTTGCTGGAATATAGCCACAGCAGCGCAAACAGTACCAGACCTTCCAGTGCGAATTGATAAAGCTGCGAGGGATGCCGGGGCAGATTATCGACATTGGGGAATACCATGCCCCAAGCGCTATTGGTAGGCCGCCCCCATAGTTCGGCGTTGATGAAATTGCCGATGCGCCCCGCACCCAAGCCCAGCGGCACCAGCGGGGCTATGAAGTCCAACAGTTGCAGCCACTGAATTTTGCGTCGGCGTGCGAATAACGCCATCGCCACGAGTACGCCGAGAAAACCGCCGTGGAAGGACATGCCACCTCGCCAGACCGCAAGGATGGCAGACGGATTTTCGAAGTAATAGCCGGGATGGTAGAACAACACCTCGCCCAGTCTGCCGCCCAGTACCACACCAAGCACGCCATAGAAAAGCAGATCATCCAACATCCGGTCATCCCAGCCGGGGCGGCTGAGCGTGCGGATGCGCCGCTTGCCCAGCCACAGGAAGAGCGCGAAGCCAAGCAAATACATCAAACCATACCAGTGCACGGGAAGCGGGCCGAGGTGGATGGCAACGGGGTCAAACTGAGGGTGGATCAGCACTTTAGGAGATTTAAGTTAGGTATAAAATTCAAGTATACGTGATTTGACTACGTGCTTATTTGGCAGCATCAAGGCCAATAATATCCCAGTGCTTGCCGCAAAGCCATTCTTAATGAAGCAAGGGGCGTGGCTGCAATGCCCCAGCCGATACATTGAAATTTAACCCGTCGCTGAAGCTGGCTAAGTCAACGACCCCCGAAGAGAGGCGTTAATGTCATTGCTACATGGTTATAATAGTTTGCAAACCAGGTAGAGTTGGTTAGAATGTCGTGGGCAGTGATGCCCGAAAATTTTAAAGTAAACTAAAATATGGAGCAGAAAATATGAAATCTATTATTGTTAGCATGGTTGCAGCAACAGGTTTGATGATTGCAGGTAGCGCCTTGGCAGCTGATATGCCTGAGCTGGCCAAGAAAAGCGGCTGCATAGCATGCCACAAAATCGACGGCAAGCTAGTTGGCCCGTCATGGATGGACATTTCCAAGGCCTACAATAGCAACGGCGAAACCACTACCGGCAAAAAAGTTGCTGATATTCTGGCCGAACACAAAGCCAAGTCAGCTACAACATGGCTGCAAGAAAAAATAGCCAAAGGCGGTACCGGAAACTGGGGTAAGGTTCCGATGACACCTAACTCACCCAAGGTCTCCGATGCTGATATCAAGACGCTGGTCGAATTCATTTTGGGTCTGGCGAAGTAAGTCAATCCTGATACGACTACTGGCCAATTAACTTACCAGCAAAAAACCTTGTGCAAGTCATTGGTTATATCCCTTCGGTTTGGTTATTAAAGGGGCGATAGCAAAGCTGATTATGGGCTAGTCGAAAGATCTGGACGATTCTGGAAAAGCCGACGCATGTCGGCTTTTTTTTGTCTTGCCGATGGCGGTATAGGTACCACGAACAATTGATACATCCATGCCCGAACCGAACACTCAACCATAGACTGGTTACGGGTTGCCTGACCTTGGTATTGGCGGTATAGTCAAATAGCAATTCAAAGCAGATGGGGTCGTTCAGAACCAAGGGCGAAGACAAAACCTTCGCGCCATTTTGGATGTTTCAATCATAAATCGGAGAGTTAAAGAATGAAATCTATTATTGTAAGCCTGGCTGTAACAGGATTAATGATTGCAGGTAGCGCCTTGGCGGCTGATATGCCTGAGCTGGCCAAGAAACATGGTTGTATAGCTTGCCACAAAATCGACATCAAGCTTGTCGGCCCGTCATGGATGGACATTTCCAAGGCCTACAATAGCAACGGCGCAACCACGACAGGCAAAAAAGTTGCTGACATTCTTGCGGATAACAAAGCCAAGACAGCTCAGGAATTGCTGGTTCAAAAGGTTTCCAAAGGCGGCAAGGGAAACTGGGGCACCATGCCTATGCCGGCAAATGATCCAATTGGAGCCAAACAGGACGACATCAAGGCATTGGTCAAGTTTATATTGAATCTGGCCAAGTAAAATTAAGGCATTGCTAAATATAGATAATTGATTATTCCATTTCGTCATCAGAAGCCTGACTGAATATTCGAGCATTTTCGAGCAGTTGCTGTAGCATTTGGACTTGCGCCGCAACCTGGCAAGAAAATGCCTGAACAGGCTGTTATAGCCCTCAACTGTAGGGCGCCCCTAAAAATTCAAACTCCTAAGCGAGACAAGGCGCGAGCAAAAAATTGCGACGCCGCATATGTATGATATGTAAGGAGTAATTTTTTGTGAGCAACGCAGTATCGCGACGGAGTTTGGATTTTTAGAGGTGCCCTGTATAGGTTTCCGCTTTTGACTGCATGTGTTGCTGCTCAGGCACGAAGTTTTCATACGGTTTCCAATAATCCGTCATCACGTCCCCGCACGCCAGTGGCTTCACGGATTCCCAGAGCTTTTCTCCCGTGACAACGCCCCGTGAACCCAATACGCAATCGATGAATCTTTTCTCATTTCGATCAACAGCAATCCATATCCAGCAATAGTTTTTTTTGAACAAATATAGCTGTGCATTTCATCCACCTCCATCACGGATACCGACTTGTCCTGCTTGATGTCAGGCAATGCTTCGCCAAACGCCTTGATCCAGTTCAGTATCGAGACATTGCTAAAGTTCAAAAGCCGACCAATTGACCGAAAGCCTAACCCCTCCAGGTAGAGTTCCAGTGCTTGGCGCTTGATCGTCTTGTTTCCAATACCCGATCGTTGCTCAACCGTATAAGGATACCTGCAGCCTTTGCATAAATAACGCTGCCGACCTTGAACAATACCGTCTTTGCAAAATACCTTGCTACCACATTTCGGACAATCCATCGTAATCCCCCTCGCATGTTGAGGTTCGATTGTGATATATCTATGATGTGCGCCGATGCTGGGCACCCAAGCCAGTACGTCCTGTGTGCCAAAGCATGCTCATGTGCGAGTACACCCACGCCTATGGCGCGGTCGATGTTGGTACGGGCGAATTGGAAAGCCTGATCCTGCCGCAGGCCAATACCCTGTGCACGCAGGTCTTTCTCGACGAGGTGCGGCCAGGCATCCCCATGCACATAGTGTTGGTGATGGATGGCGCCAGTTGGCATCGTAGCGACGCGCTCAAAGCGCCGGACAATATGCGTATACTGCGCTTGCCTCCCTATGCTCCGGAGCTCAATCCCGTTGAGCATGTATGGGACGAGCTACGTGAAAAATTCTTTTCTAATCTCGTCTTTGATAGTCTCGACGCGCTTGAAGATCAACGGGTGCTTGCGCTTAAAACTCTTGAGAATGACCCTCGTCGGATACATTCAATTGTTGCGTGGGACTGGATTATTAATTCAGTTATGAATTAGAAGTGAAATGAATATATCCAGTTGACACGTGCGCTCCTACTCGTTAAATTCCATTCCTTAGCAATTCAGTCAACTAAAGGAGAATACTATGGCAGTTCTGGTCGGCAAACCCGCCCCGGATTTTAATGCGGTGGCGGTAATGGGCAACAATGAATTCAATGAAACATTTAATCTGAAAAAATACCTGGGCGGCAAGTATGGTGTGGTGTTTTTCTATCCGCTGGATTTTACGTTTGTTTGCCCTTCTGAAATTATCGCCTTTGATCATCGCCTGGATGAATTCAAAAAACGCAATGTTGAGGTCATAGGCGTGTCTATTGATTCCCACTTTTCCCACTTGGCATGGAAGAACACCCCGGTCAACAAGGGCGGCATCGGGCAGGTGCGCTATCCGTTGGTGGCGGACATCAAACACGAAATCTGCCGCGCTTATGATGTAGAGGCCGCCGATGGCGTAGCTTACCGCGGATCGTTCCTGATCGACCGGGCCGGCATTGTGCGCCATCAAGTGGTTAATGATCTGCCACTCGGGCGCAACATTGACGAGATGCTGCGCATGGTGGACGCGTTGCAATTTCACGAAGAACACGGCGAAGTTTGTCCAGCCGGGTGGCATAAGGGCAAGGCAGGCATGGGCGCATCGACCGAGGGGGTGGCGAAATATCTGGCCGAGCACGCCAAAGAACTGTAATTATTATTTCGCCAGATTAACCTAAAAACCGCAGTTCAAGCCACAGAGTTCACAGAGAACACAGAGAGAGACGCGGAACAGCCAGGTTTTTAAGTTCAATCCTGTTACTGGATCCTTTTCTTCCTCAACGTTCTTCTTCGGGACGTGGACTGATGCCAGCATGACATTGGTGCCTGGGGAAGGCTTCTTCTTCCGTAATCCTAGTGGCGCAACAATCGTCAACACTTTCGTTGGCAACGTTAAGCAGGGCACCCTCACCACCGCACTGGCCGCCGGTTTCAACATGGTCTCTTCCCAAGTGCCGCAGTCAGGCTTGGTCGCGACCGATCTTGGTGCTCCGGTCGGCAACAATGAAACTATTTTCAAGTTCAATAACACAACCGGTTCTTACGAGAGTTCCACCCTGTTCTTTGGAACTTGGACTGCTGGCGAGCCGACGGTAGCCGTCGGAGAGGGTTTTTTTCTCAAGAAAAATGCTTCTGCTAGCTGGAATCGGAATTTCTCGGTGAATCAAT
>JANPNS010000238.1:0-1503 GCA_031427575.1 Gallionellaceae bacterium | reverse complement strand
GCGTCCTGTGTCGCAGGAGCGGCACAAAGCTGCATTCCCACGCAGAGCGTGGGAACGATGGAAAGCAGAATTTTACTCGGACGAATAGAAACCCCCTACATCTAGCGGGTGTGGGTGACAACCGGATAGGCAAGGTTTATTGTTTGCACAAGGGCAAACCCAACGGCAAATCGCCGAACAGCTGAATATCAGCAATCACACCGTCACGGATTATATTCGTACGCTGTATGACAAATTGGGCGTACACAGCCGAGAGGGATTGCTCAACACGCTCAAGGCGCAGTTGATGCATTATTCCAATTTGCATTAGAAACAACAACAATCCCCTCCCCTTCAAGGGGAGAGCCAGGGTGGGGATGGGGTGAGCTTGCGGCAGCGCAATTACCCATCCCCATCCCACCCTTCCCCTTGAAGGGGAAGGAGAATATTAGCAGCGTTTCTAATGCGAATTGGAATTACTCATAGGTCAGGAATATAGGCGACAAAAAGCTGTTTCCATATAGCGACTGGCTGCGCGGTGTTAGAGCCACGTACACCCGCATGTCATCTATTCTTTGATTTGCTTCCGGCCTTCAGCTCCAGCCTATGTTTTTTCTCGACCTCAATGATCTGCTCATGCGGAACGCCATACTGTGCCGCCAATCTTCCCCAGCCCGAGAACGCTTCCACCACTTCGTCCACCACTGTACCCGGATGTTTGATGCTGAATTTCTCGCCGGTTTCGATCAGGATCGCGCGCGTGAAATCATCTGACTTGCCGGCCAAGGTCATTTGGTGCCGTGCGGTATAGCCCGAACCTGCGGCGAACGTCAGGTCATAGGCCGGGGCCAGCCGCCAAGTGCCGGTCAGGGAGTCGAGCAGGAAGGAAATGTTCTTGACATGGTCGTCCTGGTTGCGCCCGACAATGTTAAATACCATTCGCTTAAAAGCCTGCTCCTGCGCCTGATGGCCGAATTGCAGTTCGAGCATCAACCTGAACCACGCTTCGTAACTGAATGCCTGCGGACGGTTGAAATCAACATGGGTCATTCCGCCCAAACTATGCATGTGGAGTTTTTGGGTGCCCGCCCGGTCGAAGCGTTTAGTCATGAAGTGAAACAGCCCGTTGTCTTCCAGATAAGTGACCTCGGACATTTCGATGTCCAGTTGTTGTGCCAGCAGCGCATAGGTGTACTCAATGCGGTTGTAGGGTTTGGCTTTCATATCCAGCACATTGGCCGAGCCGACACCATCGAATTTGATCAGCCACGATTCTTCCCCTGCCTTGGGATGAGCGAACCCGGACCGCACCCGCTTCAGTTCGCGATCCCATAGAATTAACGCCTTCGCCCGTGCGCCGCCTGCCGATCCGCCGACTTGCATGATCTGCTGCGCAGCATCGTGGGCGTCACCTTCTATCAGCTTGCGTGCGGACTCTACCAAGGCCTGCACTTCCAGCACCTGTTCTTCCTGGCCTGCCTTTCGTTGCAACGCGGGCGTATATTCCAGCGCGCCCATCGCCCG
>JANPNS010000237.1:0-2117 GCA_031427575.1 Gallionellaceae bacterium | reverse complement strand
AGATAAGGATCAAGTCGAAGACTATGCAAAGCGCAAGGGGTGGAGTTTGGAAGAAACTGAGCGCTGGTTGGCCCCGGTATTAAATTACGATAACTGAGAAAGGGATCACCATGAACAATGTTTTGAAAAATGTTCGCCCCGGTTTGGCCTTAATCATATTGACCTTGTTATTTGGCGTGGTGCTGGGAATTTCTTTTGGCGCAAATGAAGACGGTTACCAAAAATGGATAGCTGATGGCATAGCCGCGCACCCGGCATTGCACGATGAACATAGCAAAGCGGAAATCTGGCGCTTTGTGGAAAGGGCACATTTTCATGCGACGGGCATTGCCGCGTTCAGCCTGGGTTTGATTTTAGTGGTTGCCCTATCCGGCTTGCGCGCAGGCATGAAAAAAATCAGCAGCGCGTTAATCGGCTTGGCGGGTTTTTATCCTCTGAGCTGGCTGAGCATATTCATGCTTGCACCCAGCATGGGGCCGGATGGTGCAGAGGAGGCATTGCTTCCGCAATTGTTTGTGTTGATAGGTGTCGGGGGATTGTTATGCGGCCTCACGATACTTGCGCTGCACCTGTTGTTCGATATGTGGTCGGAATAATTTAGTGGGTGTGGAGCATTTAATTTTCGGCGGCGCTTAAAACATGCACATTCATATTCTGGGAATCTGCGGCACCTTCATGGGTGGCATCGCCGTGCTAGCCAAGCAGGCTGGCCATCGCGTCACCGGCTGCGACGCGAATGTCTATCCGCCTATGAGCACGCAATTGGAAGCGCAAGACATAGTACTGATCGAGGGCTTTGATCCGCAACAACTGTCGCTCAATCCCGACATCTACGTCATCGGCAACGTCGTGTCGCGCGGCAATCCCTTGATGGAAGAAATTCTCAACCGCAACCTGCCCTACACATCAGGGCCGCAGTGGCTGGCGCAGAATCTGTTACAGGACAAATGGGTGCTGGCCGTTGCTGGTACCCACGGCAAAACCACCACCTCTTCCATGCTGGCGTGGATACTGGAATACGCGGGTCTGAATCCCGGCTTTTTGATTGGGGGCGTGCCGCAGAATTTCGGCATATCCGCACGATTAAGTCCCCTCTCCCTCGGGGAGAGGGCGGAGGGAGAGGGAAATTTCTTCGTCATCGAAGCCGATGAATATGACACCGCCTTCTTCGACAAACGTTCCAAGTTTGTGCATTACCGCCCGCGTACCCTCATTCTCAACAATCTGGAATTCGACCACGCCGATATTTTCGCCGATCTTGCTGCCATCGAAACACAATTCCATCACCTGGTGCGCACCATCCCGGGCAATGGCCTCATCGCCAGCAATGGACGTGAGGAATCATTGCAGCGCGTCATTCAGCGTGGCTGCTGGACGCCAGTGGAACTATTCGGAAGTGACAGAGGCTGGAACATTGACGACAACAATCACATCACCCTGAACGGAAAACCACAAGGCATCTTACAGTGGGAAGTGATGGGCGAACACAACCGTATGAACGCGCTGGCTGCGCTGGCTGCCGCACGTCATGCCGGGGTACCAGTGGTTCAAGGCTTGGCCGCACTGACCGAATTCAAAAATGTGAAGCGGCGCATGGAAGTGCGCGGGATAGTGAATGGCATTACCGTGTACGACGATTTCGCCCACCACCCTACTGCCATCGCCACCACGGTTGCAGGGCTGCGGCACAAAGTCGGCAAGGCACGCATACTCGCCGTGCTGGAGCCGCGCTCCAACACCATGAAACTGGGCGTGATGAAAGCTGCCCTGCCCGACAGCCTCAAGGATGCGGACGTGGTGTTCTGCTACAGCGCAAACCTGGGGTGGGATGCGGGCGCGGCACTGGCTACGCTGGGCAACAAAGCTACAATAAAAAATGATCTGGATGAATTGATAACAGAAATTGCTGCAGCAGCGAAACCTGGTGATCAGATATTAGTGATGAGTAATGGCGGGTTTGGCGGGATACATGAGAAGTTACTGCGGCGCATGGCAACTTTATGATAGTGGGGGTCCCACGGTAAACCAGCTGTCATCAAACCAGTTTGCATGAAAAAAAGTGATGCGTCCCGGTGAAATCCGCATGTTACTTTGAAATTTCTTATGCGGAACGTCTC
>JANPNS010000236.1:0-2569 GCA_031427575.1 Gallionellaceae bacterium | reverse complement strand
GCGCCACGACTTGAGTCCACGCTGGCCAGACGCGGCCCCATCGAGACACATGCGCCGCTGTCGCAGGCTGCCGCATTGCCCCCGGCCAGTAATCCGGCCAGCAGCAGGGGCAACAGCAATGCAGTAACGAGTTTCGCTTTCATGGTTTTCCCTGTTATTCCAATTCCTGATAAAAACGATCACTGCGTTGGCTTCGTCTTCGGCTCCTAGCCGCACTAGATGTGCTGTCTTCGTCGCCTCATCCTTGCCGCCCCTTCGACTAAGCTCAGGACAGGCTTGTGCTCCTTTTTATCAGAAAATGGAATTATTTGCCGAAGCTGTTTTCGTCGAATTTGATCCGCAAGCGCAGATATACACCCTGGGCGGTATAGTCCTCGCCCTCCAGATCGTTGTCCTTGAAGCCAAAGAAATTGTACCCAGCCGCTATCCATATATTTTCCTTCAGCAGGTAGCCTGCCTCCGCGCCCAGGCCGTACTGGCGGGCGTTGGTATTAGCGCTGAACAGCGTACTGGTCATGGCGCCGACATCCCAGCGTTTGCCCAGGTCGCGCGTGATACGGGCGGAGAGCAGGTGCGTGGTGGAGCGGCTATTGGTCCCGTTGCTGTTCTCCTGCAGAAATTTGACCGCGTAGCGGGCGGCATAGGTCAGCGTCTGGTGCGGCTGGTAATTGGCATGGGTGGACAGGATATGCACCGTGCGTTGCGTTTGCATACCGCCGTCGTCTTTCTCGTATTTGTACCCGTACTTGGCAAGGCCGTTCAGCCGGTTGCGCTCGGTTTCTCGGTAAGCTGCTCCCAGTTGCAGCCATTCCCGCATCTGGTCGGCAGCGCCGTTGTTGCCATTGACGAAGCTTACGGTGTTCTTGCCGAGGAAAGTCCAGTCGCGGGAAAGTTTGTAGGCCAGTCCCAAAGTATTAAGCAGGCTGTCGCTGTTGGTAGCGGTGCGTAATTCGAGCCGTGCCGTGCCTTTCCATAGCGGATTGCGGGTGTACTCGATAGCGCCGGTCACGGCAGCGGCTTCGTTGCGGGTATCGCCGTCCAGGGTCTGCACCCGTTCGAAAGAGGTGTTGAGGCGTACGCCTTGGTCAATGTTCCACAGGTTGCGCAGGCCGATTGCCGCTTCCGCCTCGCGCCCGCTGAACGCGTCGCGCGCGCGGTATTCGCTGAACATCCTGCCATCCTGCATATAGTCGGTGTCGAGACCGACTACGGTGGTATTCTGGCGCTGGTTGTCGTTCAAGCCGTACGGGCCGCTGAGGGAATTGATAAACTCGTGGCGGGCATACAGTCGGCCACTGTTGGCGAACTGGTATTCGCCGCCGAGGGCGAGTATCTTGCGTTCGGCGGTATTGACACTTTGCTCCGCCTCGCCATACACCGTAGCCTGCGGTGTGTCGGGCAGTGGCATCAGCAGTTTGGTGCGCAGGCTGGTGGTCTGGCTGGCACCGGCGCTATTAGCCTGAGAGGATGCAGTTGTCTGGCTGGCATGGCGCACCCCCGCTTCAAGCCGCATCTTGTTGTCGAAACTGTGCTCCACGGCAACTTGCCCGCCGTCACGGTGACCACCAGTTGCCTCGTCTTCGCTGTGCAGCAATTCGGTATTGAGGCGGTCGCGGTCGCTTAATTTGTAACTGATTTTGGCGCCGGATTCGCCGCGCCCTTTAGTCAGGGAAGCCGATGGATTGTCGAAGCCGATGCCGGTTTTACCGGCATATAACTTTGCTGTCAGACTGCTATCCTCGTGTTTCAATTCCACGCGTCGCCCCTGGCCTTGCCCCGTGCTTTCCCGGTTGCTGGCCGCCACTTCCGCAATCAGCGTAGTTTTCTCCGCCAGCTTGACCGTGGCATTGACGCTATGCAAGGTGTAGGCATCCTGCGGATTGCGGTCGTCCACCACCGAGCCGCCGATTTCCAGTTGTTCGGTGAGCCGGATTTGCCCGTCCGCACCTGTTACCCAGAAATCATTCCCGCCCTGATCCGTTTCATAAGTCACGCGGATGAACACGGGATTGAGGTTGGCGTCCAGGCTGGGTACCGGTGCGCGGAGCAGAATGCGTCCGCTGAGCGGTTCAATTTCATAATCGGAAAAACGCGTCTGCGGTACGCTTTTCAGCACGATGGCAGGCTGGTTGCGATCACGGGTAATAATTTCAATCTTCTCGCTGTTGCCGACGATGTCACCGGTCTTGAGCATGAACGGCCCGGAAGTGCCGTTGGCGGGAAGTTCTTCGACCACCTGGCGGGTACGGTCGCGGCTCGCAAATGCATTGGCAACGATATTTCCTGCCTCATAGTGTTCCCTGATGCCTGTCAGGCTGCGGTTGTAAGCACCCAGACTCCGTGCAGGCGTGGCGGCAGAGGTGTTGAAATCACCGTAAAGCAGATAGGATTTTTCCTTGTCCACCCGCACATACAGCCGGCTGGTGCTTTGTGCATCGAAACCCTTGACTGAATCATCGCCGTACACCGGATAAAACTGGTCGGGCTGAATATCGCGAAACATTTTTTGCTGTGTTTCCTTGTCCGAATCGTAGGCCAGGGTGAGCAGATGATCCCCCTTGACCTTGCC
>JANPNS010000235.1:0-6347 GCA_031427575.1 Gallionellaceae bacterium | reverse complement strand
GGGTCGAAGTTCTCAATCGGAGAAAGCCCGGCGGCTGGTCAGATAAGGAAGTTGCAACTCTTGCAATGGAAGAAGCCAAGAAAGCCAATAGTTGCTTGGTGATCGTCAACACCAAGAAATCGGCCCAAGCTCTATTTCAGTTATGCCGCGATGAGAAGACAGCCATGCCGATTTTCCACCTGAGCACGAACATGTGCCCAGCCCACCGCCGCCTCATTCTCGATGAAATCCGGCAACGCCTTGAAGCCAAGGAGCCAATACTATGCATCAGCACCCAGTTGATTGAAGCTGGCGTGGATGTGGACTTTGGCGCAGTTATCCGCTCAGTTGCAGGGCTGGACTCCATTGCGCAGGCAGCGGGTAGATGCAACCGGAATGGGCTGCGGGATATTGGGCATGTCCATGTCGTCAACCTCAGCGAAGAGCGAGTGGATATGCTCGTGGACATCGCTTGTGGGCAGCGCGTTACGGAGCGGCTTCTCGACGAATTTGAAAAAGACCCCGCCCGATTTGACAACGACTTGCTTAGTCCGTCTGCTATAGCCTGCTACTTCAACTACTATTTTGCGGAGCGACGCGGCGAAATGGATTACCCGGTGAGCAGTAAAGTATTGGGACATGACGACACGCTGTTAAACCTGCTTGCTGGCAATGCCAATGCAGCAGAAGAATTTCGCCGTTGTCATGGCACGCCATTCAGTCTGTATCTTCGCCAGTCTTTCATGGCAGCCGCCAAGGCGTTCAAGTCGATTGATGCGCCGACTCGGGGCGTTATCGTTCCCTACGGAAGTGCGGGCAAAAAATTGATTGGTGAGCTTTGCGGGGCATTCGAGGTTGAAAAACAATTTAAACTCTTGCGCCGGGCACAGCAATATACCGTTAACGTATTTCCTCACCAGTTGGAAAAGCTACAAAAGGAGAACGCCTTGCATGAAATACAGGATGGTGTAGACATTCTTTATCTTGCAGATGCCCGCTACTACAACGAAGATTTCGGGTTGAGCTTAACCCCAGAAGGAAAAATGGAGGTTCATTGTGTCTGATTTCAGAAGAAGCAGCATTGAATTCAAGGTGTGGGGGAGATTCGCGCTCTTCACTGATCCGCTGACAAAAATCGGCGGCGAGAAGTGTTCCTATCATATCCCGACTTACGAGGCGCTCAAGGGCGTTGCCAAGTCGATCTACTGGAAGCCCACCCTTATTTGGGTGATTGACGAAGTGCGGGTGATGAAGCGTATTCGCACACAGACCAAAGGCACTAAGCCATTGGAGTATGGCGGTGGCAACACCTTGGCAATCTACACCTTCCTGTCGGATGTTGAATATCAGGTCAAAGCGCATTTTGAATGGAATATGCACCGGCCTGAACTGGCGGAAGACCGCAACGAAGCCAAGCATCACATCGTCGCCAAGCGAATGTTGGAACGTGGCGGTCGGCAGGACATTTTCCTTGGTACCCGTGATTGCCAAGGTTATGTCGAGCCCTACAAGTTTGGCGCGGGTGAAGGTGCTTACGACACCGATGGCAAGCTTGCTTATGGGCTCATGTTTCATGGGTTTGATTATCCCGATGAAACTGGCGACAACAATCTCCATGCGCGTTTTTGGCAACCCACAATGGTGAATGGCGTGATTCAATTTACGCGCCCCGAGGACTGCAAAGTTCGTAAGTTCGTCAGGGAAATGTCCGTCAAGAAATTTGAGCGTGGGCAAAATCTTCTGGATGTAGAAAATGAGGAGCCTTTGTCGTTGGAGGAGCTGACATGAGCTGGATTCAAAAACTCTATGAGACGTATGAGCAGTGTGCGAGTAATCCGGCCTTTCTTAACGACAAAACCCCACTGTTGCCGATTAGTCATGTCGCACAGCAAGCTCATATTGAGATTGTCATAGATGGCAGGGGGAATTTTCTCCGCGCGTCTTCTGTACCCAAGGAGGTAACGATTTTACCCGCTACGGAGAAGTCAATGACGGGTCGAACAAGTGGGGGAGCCCCATATCCATTATGCGAAAAAATCCAATATTGTGCAGGTGACTACGCCAAATATGGGGGGCTAAAGAAATCTCACTTTGCCGATTACACTGAGCTTCTGGAGAATTGGTGTGCCTCCAAATTTTCTCACCCTAAGGCGAAAGCCGTATTCGAGTACATCAGCAAACGAACTGTTGTTACTGACCTTATCCGCGAGCACGTTTTGCACTTGGGTGGCGATGGACATCTTCTTACATCATGGAAGTTGGATACGCCGACCCCTGACATATTTAAATATCTAACCCCCAAAGAAGGTCTTCGAGACCAAGGTGATGCATTGGTGAGGTGGCGAGTTGAAACGCCAGGGGATGCCTTACCTGCTACTTGGGATGACCATAACTTGATGGATGCCTGGATAAAATTCGATACCAGCAAAGAGGCTGCTATTGGGCTTTGCATGGTAACAGGTAAGGAAATGACATTAGCAAGACTGCATCCAGCCAAATTGCGACATAGTGGAGATGGAGCCAAGCTAATTTCTTCGAACGACACTACTGGCTTTACCTATCTTGGTCGATTTACAGACACAAAAAAAGATAACGCCAAACAGGCTTGTACAGTTGGTGTTGAAGTTTCACAAAAAGCCCATAATGCTTTGCGCTGGTTGATTGGGCGGCGGCAAGCATACCGAAATGGGGGCCAGGCAGTCATCGCATGGGCGGTATCTGGCAAGCGAATTCCTGACCCACTTGCTAATTCCTTCGATCTATTTGAGATTGAGGCAGAGGAATCGGAACCCCGGCAAGAGCAGGTATATCAAGGCGATGCCGGTCAAGCTCTTGGACAGCGGCTTGCAAAACTACTTGCCGGGTATCAAGCCGAACTTGGCTCCGCCAATGAAATTGTCGTTATGGGATTGGACTCAGCTACCGATGGGCGCATAGCGATTACTTTTTATCGGGAATTAACTGGCTCTGAATTTCTGGAGCGTGTTTTGGCTTGGCACAATAACTTTGCTTGGCATCAAAACTATAGCAAGGTCATAAAGTTCATTGGCGCACCAGCTCCCAAGGATATTGCCGAAGCTGCGTTTGGTCGTCGGTTAGACGAAAAGCTCCGCAAAGCAACGGTAGAGCGTTTGTTACCTTGCATCATTGATGGTCAAAAGATTCCTCGTGATCTTGTGGAATCTACAGTTCGCAGGGTAAGCAATCGAGTTGGACTTGAGCATTGGGAATGGGAAAAATATCTTGGCATTGCCTGTGCATTATTTAGCGGTTATCACAAAGAAAGGGGTTACCAAATGACATTAGAACTGAATCGAACCAGCCGCGATTACTTGTATGGCCGACTTTTGGCGATTGCGGAAAACATCGAAGATCGTGCGTTGTATGTTGGCGGCGAGAAGCGCAATACAACTGCCGCAAAGTTGATGCAACGTTTTGCAGATCACCCGTTTTCAACATGGAAAACTATAGAGCTTTCATTAAGCCCATACAAAACTCGCTTGCGAGCCAAGCGTCCGGCATTTCTCGCCGTAATGGAAAACCAGCTTGATGAGGTTGTAAATTTATTTCAGGCAGATGATTTTATGGAGGACAGAAAGTTATCTGGAGAGTTTTTGCTGGGTTATCACTGCCAACGACAGACACTCCGAACCAAGCCTGAAACGGAACAAGACGAGAATTCTGAAACCACCACTGCCGAAACCAATTAAGGAAAACATCATGAGCACATTGCAAAACAAAATCGACTTTGCCGTTGTCCTGCGCGTTACACACGCCAACCCTAACGGCGATCCGCTTAACGGAAATCGCCCACGCGCCGACTATGACGGGCATGGGGAAATTACTGACGTTTGTATTAAACGTAAGCTCAGAGATCGACTATTGGAGAGTGGTCAAAGTATTTTTGTACAGTCCGATGATCGGAAAAAAGACGATTTCAAAAGCCTCAAAGCAAGAGCAGATGCCGCGCTTGGCAAGAAGCTGGGCTCAAGCGAGACAGCAAAGCTGGCTTGCGAGCAATGGTTTGACGTTCGTGCATTTGGTCAACTTTTTGCATTCAAGGCTGACAAGAAGGGCAAAAAAGATGCGGACACCGAAGGGGATAGCGGCGTGTCCATTGGTATTCGTGGCCCCGTCACTGTTCAGTCTGCATTCAGCGTGGAGCCAGTCGATGTCAGCAGCACTCAGATCACCAAAAGCGTTAGCGGCGAGGGAGACGGCAGCAAGCGTGGTTCAGACACAATGGGCATGAAACATCGGGTTGATAAGGGAGTTTATGTTTTCTACGGCAGTATGAATCCGCAGTTGGCTGAGCGAACAGGGTTCAGCGATACCGATGCCGGAACCATCAAGCAGTTGCTTCCAAAATTATTAGAGAACGATGAGTCATCCGCCAGACCAGCAGGAAGCATGGAAGTTCTGAAAGTGATTTGGTGGAAGCACAACTGCAAATCAGGCCAGCATTCCTCAGCCAAAGTACATCGCAGCCTGACGGTGCAGCCTGATGGCGGTATACAGCTTGATAAGCTTGATGGACTGGTTCCTGAAATTATTGATGGTTTTTGAGTGGAACCAGCACGAAAGGCGTAACCATGAACGAAATTCTGTTTCTAGTTGAAGATGCCCCGGAGGGTGGCTTCATCGCCCGCGCGCTGGGTGATTCCATTTTTACAGAGGGAGATACCTTGCCGGAGTTGCGCCAGATGGTTCAGGATGCGGTGCATTGCTATTTCGACGAAGGCGATATGCCCAAGGTGATTCGCTTGCATATCGTGCAGGAAGAGGTGCTGGCGGCATGAGGTTATTGCATGACCTTGATCAGAAAATGCTGAAATTTTAGCGTCGCCCAACCCAATACCCTGGGCGGCGGCTTTGATGGGCAATCGCGATCACTCTGACGGATTCGCCTTGAATTCGAAAAACCAATGTGTATGGAAAACGCTTGAAATACAGACGAACCGTTCCATGCAGTCCAGCATTGCCGACACCGGGTTGCTCGGCGGCCAGACGGACGACACGCTGCAATTCCTGGGTGAAAGCGCGGCTGGGGGATGATCCGCCATTATCTAGATACCAATGGGTCGCTTCTTCCGCTTCAGCGAGCGCCTCGGAATTGAACGAAACGCGCATCAATCAGCGAGCGCTATCGATAATGGCATCGAGCCGCGCGAAAACTTCTGCTGCCGGAATCCAGACCGTTTTGCCAGCTTCCATGTCCGCCACGCGGCGGGCGATTTCTTCGTCCCATGCTTTGGCGATGGCTTCGGGCGAGTCTTCTGCTCCGCTTTCCAGGCTGACGATTAGGCGGTGGATCAATTCGCCTCGCTCTCTGGGCGTCAGACTTAATGCCTGGTCTGCAATTTCTTTCAATATCGCTGCCATGATGCCCTCCTTAAATTCAAATGTTGCAAGTAATATGATAGCACCACTGCCATGAACGAGGCAGCCGATCCCATCATGCTTTCCGCACTCCAGCACTGGAGCTATTGCCCGCGCCAGTGCGCGCTGATTCATGTCGAGCAGGCATTCGATGAAAATGTTTTCACCATGCGCGGCAACGCGGCGCATGAGCGGGTGGATGATCCAGGGTTTGAAACTTTCGAGGGGGTGCGTGCCGAACGCGCATTACCGGTATGGTCGGAGCGGCTGGGGCTGATCGGTAAGTGCGATGTGGTGGAGTTTCATCCAGACGGGCACATCTATCCGGTCGAATACAAACATGGCAAGAAGCGCGAAAAAATCCACGACGATCTCCAACTTGCCGCGCAGGCGATGTGCCTGGAAGAGATGACCGGCAAGGTCATCACGCGCGGCGCGATTTACCATCACGGTTCGCGGCGCAGGCGTGAGGTGGCGATTACGCAAGCGTTGCGCGACAAGATGGAAAAGACCGTGAACGCCATTCGCGCCATGATGGATTCCGGCAAGCTGCCGCCCCCGGCCAATGACGCGCGCTGCAAGGAGTGTTCGCTGAAGGAAATTTGCCAGCCGCAGGTTGTCGCTGGACGCGCCACGCAGCATAGTTTGCTGGAAACTTTGTTCGAGCCTGAGGCAACGCAATAATGGCGCGCCAGCTTCTCAATACTCTCTACGTCATGACGCCAAACTCCTATCTCCACCTGGAGAACGACACGGTGCGGGTGGATGTGGAGCATGAGAAGAAATTGCAGGTGCCGCTGCATCACCTGGGCAGTGTGGTGTGTCTGGGCAACATCATGCTTTCCCCCGCGTTGATGCATCGTTGTGCGGATGACGGCATTAGCCTGGTGTTGCTGAATAACCAAGGGCGATTCAAGGCGCGGCTTGAAGGCCCGGTTTCCGGCAACATTCTGCTGCGGCAGGCGCAGCATCGTTTGGCACTGGATGAA
>JANPNS010000234.1:0-6108 GCA_031427575.1 Gallionellaceae bacterium | reverse complement strand
TTTTCCTGCGGCGGAATAATCAGCGAAAAACCGACGCCCTGAATGCCAGCATGTTGATGCTCCAGGCGCAGGTCGGCCACGTAATTATGGAATTCATCCCGATCAACCTTCACCGAAGAACTATACAAACCTCTGATACCGCGCAGGACTTGCTCATAGGCGCCCAGCCGCTGCTCGATGCTCCGCGTGATTTCGCGGGCCTGGTAAGTAAAGTCGTCCTGCTGGATCTGGCGTGCGGCATTAAAGGCCGCATGCTGCAAATAGTAAGTTGCGGCGAGACCGGTCGCCAGCACCAACCATGGCAGCAGCTTGCTGAAGCGCGGCCACATCATGACACGCAGACTAGGATGTATGATGGCGGCTTTGCGCATGGGAAATTATTTTTGAGATGTGGCCACAAAAATTTTTGTTCGGGTGAGAATGGCTTCGTGGGGTGTTTTTTGTACATCCTACCTGAAATAGATGTTAGCCCCAAGTCGTAATGTCCGCTTTAAGGATAATCCTGGCGTGTAGGGCGAATCAGGATGTCGCTGATATGCACATGCGGCGGTTGAGACACGATGTAGTGGATGGCGTTGGCCACATCGTCGCCTTGCAACAACGGGCCGAATTTATCTTCAAAGTTCTGCACCATCCCGTCGCTGTAGCCTGCGCCATCCTGAAACCCGCTGATGACGATGCCCGGCTCCACCAGTGATACGCGCACTCCCTTGGGTCCCACCTCGCGCCGCAGCCCTTCAGCTAATGCATGTACAGCAAATTTGGTAGCACCGTAAACCGCACTGAATGGCGAGATGTGCCGCCCCACTACCGAGCCGATAATGACGACATCCGCCGCCTGTTTAGGGTAGTTTGCTTGCTGTTGGTCTACCATTCTCTGCACCGCTTTTTGTAGCAGTGCCAGCGTTGCGGTGACGTTGAGTTTGAGTATTTCTTCGAACATGGACAAATCTGCATTCTTGACTGAGCCGCCCAAACCACGCCCGGCGTTGGCCACGACGATGTTGGCTGGCTGGCCAAAGCATTCGATTGCTGCGGCAAACAGCCGCTCCAGCACTGTGCTGTCGGTGGCATCACCGGCTATGCCGCAAAATGCCGTGCCGAATTCTTGTTCCAATGCCCGAAGTTTTTCTGCGGTGCGGCCATTGCCCACTACGCCGTAGCCACTGGCAATAAATTTTCGTGCGGTCGCTTCGCCTATGCCGGAGGTTGCGCCGGTAATGATGGCGATGCGCGAATAGCGATGGGTCATGTCACTTCTCTTTCGTTATCAGGATGGGTGCTGAGCCTTTAACATGCTCTGGCGAACGGATACTGTAACCCCTTCCCGTTGAGTTCGCCATGTTGTGTCACCATAGTCAAAACTATTCGACTGCGGTACATTTCGTTGCAATGAGCTCAACCTGTCATCCGTGCCAATCAAACTGCCTGCGCCGATCCGCTGCTGGCTCGATGCGGCATTTTATTTTACTGGTTGCCGCCGTCGCCCTACTCGCCGCCTGCAGCAAGATTAAAGAGGATGCTCTGCCTGCTGGCAGCCGGGTGCTGGCGCTGGGCGACAGTTTGACGGCGGGGGTCGGCGTGGCCTCTGAAGAAGCATGGCCCGCGCTGTTGGCCAGCCGGACCGGATGGGTGGTGGCCAATGGCGGGGTAAGCGGCGACACGAGCAGCGCCGGGTTGCAGCGTTTACCGGCGCTGCTGGAGCAACACGACCCGGTGCTGGTGCTGGTGACGCTGGGAGGCAACGACATGCTGCGCCGCATGCCCCAGCAACAGACCATCGCCAATCTGCAACAGATACTTTCACTGATCAAGGCGCATGGCGCAAAGCCGGTGCTGCTGGCGACCCCGCAACCGAGCATCGCGGGTGCTGTTTTTCAACACTTGTCCGCGCCGGATTTCTACCGGGAAATCGCCAAAGAGCAGCAGGTCGTGCTGATCGAAGGCGCGATGGCCGATGTCCTGTCTGATCCGCAACTGAAAGTGGATCAGCTGCATCCCAATGCGGCCGGTCACGCGCGTTTGGCGGATGATATTTTTGAGGAGTTGAAGGAGGCAGGATTAGTTCGCTAGTGGGATGCCGGGTATATATAAATATCACTATTGCCGCGTAATTAACCACCCCGGCACTGCGTGCCACCCCTCCTTGAAAAGGAAGGGAAATTAGGTTGACTGCCTGCCACCCATCCTTGGCAAAGAGGGGGAAAATACTTTGTTGGCTGCGTGTGGATAATTCCCCCCCTTGTTTAAGGCGGGGACGGCACCCGCAAGGGGTAGGTCGAGTTGTATCCAGCTAAAGCTGGACAACTGTGCACAGCGTAGCGCGAGGGGTGGTAAGATTTGTGCTGATGGAAAATTCCGTTGAACCAAGATGAATATCAACAAATCATCCTTCATTATTCTCGCCCTGGCCCTGCTCTGCGGTGGGTGCAGCGTGGCCAGGTTGGGTTATGATCATGCCGATTGGCTGCTGAACTACCGGATTAATGGTTACACGTCGTTCAATGCTCAGCAGAAAGAACAAATTCGGCTTGAGGTCGAAGACTATATGCGTTGGCATCGCAAATATGCGTTACCGGAATACATCACTTTTTTGCAGAATTTAAATCGTTCGGTCAGTTCGGGTGCATTGACGGTGGACGATGTCATGCGTTTAAGGGCCGAAAGCAGTATGGTGTATAAACTGACCATCGCGCCTATGATCCCGCCCGCCGCACAGGTATTGGGCACTTTGGACAGCACGCAAATAGCGGAACTGGGCGGGACGTTTGCCCAGAGGAACGGCAAACAGAAAAAGAAATTGCTGCGCGACAGTGACCAGCAGATGCTGGACATGCGCGTGGAACGGCACATTGATTTTTTGGAAAGGCTGGCTGGCAATCTGAGCGGCGAACAGGAAGAAAAGATCACGGAGATGAGCCTGGGCATCCCGTTTGCCACCAGACATTACATTGCACAGCGTGAAGCAAAACACGCCAGCTTGCTTGCGATGCTAAACGGCCATGCGGCAGAAAACAACATCGCCGCATTATTCCAGCAATGGCTGGACATGCCGGAATCTCCCCGGTCGCCGCAACAGCAGCAAGCCATCGCCGCCTATGAGAGCGCAATGAATGAAATGACGGTACAGATATTTGGACTGCTGACCATGCGCCAAAAACAACATCTGAGCGAAAAGATCATGTCCTATATCGAAGATTTTCAAAAACTCAGCCCGGTGGTGGGCGTGCCTAACCTTTCTCGAACTTCATCACTCCACCCACACCCCCCACCCTGACCGTATCCTTCGCGGCGAAACGGCCTTCCAGGATCAGTCCTTGGGCAAGGATTGTGAAGTCTTAACTCTCACCCCCACACCAACCCCGGCAATTTTTCTGTTGCCCCCAACTTGGACAATGAACTTGAACGCAGCCAATCTTGAAGTTTATTAATGAGATTTTGGTCACCCATCACTTTAATATCACCATTTTTCACGGCGTCACGAAAGCGTTTCTGACAAACCCAAACCTCAGTCATCGCCTTCAAAGAACATTTGATCATAATATCCACATCAAAACCTGGATCATTTAGACATAAATCAATTTCACCCTTTTCAGCGACCAGCCACCAATCTCGCGCTTCTTTGGGTGCGCCCGAATATTCAAACTGGACAACAATACGACGCTTGGGAAAAATGGTCGGGTCAACGGTACGACGCATGTCCCACATTAACAAACCCGCATCCAAATCAATTTTATTTAATTTGGACGGGGCCCAGCGGTGACCCCACGCCCCAAGCAGTTCTACTGCGGGGCGCAACGCTAACCCAGCGGGAGTAAGGCTGTAAATATAGTTTGCCTGTCCGCCCGATTTTTCCACTACACCAGCCGCCACTAATTGTTTAAGTCTTGCCGACAAGAGGGACGGTGACATCAGCGGCACGCCCTTCTTGATTTCATTGAAGCGTGTGCTTCCCGCAACCAATTCACGCACAACCAATAAAGTCCAGCGCTCGCACAATAATTGCGCTGCTTGTGCCAAGGGGCAGAACTGACCATATGAACTCATGTTTCATCTCCCAGTAATTTAATTGCAGTGTATCGAATTGGCACTACAGATTCCATACTTCCCAGCAAATACATTCGATGTTAACTTATAGATGCTTCCATATTTTTGGAAGCGAATAAAGGTCAGTAATCTAACATAGGAGAAATCATGAGCGCATCACTATTTGAAAGACTAGGCGGTATAGCGGGCATAACCAATATCGCAAATGATGTAATAGACAATCATTTGGCCAACAAATCCATTTCTACGCGATTTGCCAATAGCGACCCGGCAAAATTGAAAAATGCCGCCGCAACATTTTTTATTGCGGGGACGGGTGGCCCTGACGTTTACAAAGGTAAAGATTTATTATCGGCGCATAAAGGCATGAATATATCCGCGCTGGAGTTCATGGCAGTCTTGGACGATGCTTTGGCTGCCTTGAAGAAGAACAAAATTGATCAACGAGAGCAAGAAGAGGTTTTATTTGTGCTCTACAGCATGCGGTCTCAAATTGTGCTGGTCTGATTAACCCTTCTCGAACTTCATCACCCCGCCCACGCAATTTACCTTGATGGTGTCTTTCGCAGCGAAGCGCCCTTCCAGGATCAGCTTGGCGAGCGGGTTTTCCAGTTGCGCCTGAATCGCGCGTTTCAGCGGTCTTGCGCCGTACACCGGGTCGAAGCCTGCGTTGGCGATCTCAGCCAGTGCGGCGTCGCTGATGTCCAGTTTCATTTCCATCGCAGCGAGACGTTTTTCCAGATAAGCCAACTGGATGCGCGCGATGGACTTGATGTTTTTTTCGTCGAGCGCGTGGAACACCACCACCTCGTCTATGCGATTAACGAACTCGGGGCGGAAATGCATTTTCACTTCGCCCATCACCGCCAGTTTGATGACCTGGTAATCGTCGCCAGACATTTGCTGGATCATCTGCGATCCGAGATTTGAAGTCATCACGATCACGGTATTCTTGAAATCTACGGTGCGCCCCTGGCCGTCGGTCATGCGGCCATCGTCCAGCACTTGCAGCAGCACGTTGAATACGTCCGGGTGGGCTTTTTCCACTTCGTCCAGCAGGATGACGCTGTAAGGCTTGCGCCGCACCGCCTCAGTCAAGCCACCGCCTTCTTCATAGCCGACATAGCCGGGCGGCGCGCCGATCAGGCGCGCGACGGAATGTTTTTCCATGTATTCGCTCATGTCTATGCGGATCAGGTGATCTTAGGAGTAGAACATGAAACCAGCCAGCGCCATGCACAGCTCGGTCTTTCCCACGCCGGTCGGACCTAGGAACAGAAACGAACCATAGGGACGGTTCGGATCGGACAAGCCGGAACGCGAACGGCGAATCGCGTCCGACACCAGCCGTACCGCCTCGTCCTGCCCGACCACGCGCTCGTGCAATTTGTCTTCCATCTTGAGCAGCTTGTCGCGCTCGCCCTGCATCATTTTTGAAACAGGGATGCCGGTGGCGCGGCTCACCACTTCGGCGATTTCTTCCGCGCCGACCTGGGTGCGCAACAGACGATTCTTGGGCTTATTCTCCTCAACATGAACGGCTTCTTTTAATTTGGCTTCGAGTTGCGGCAACTTGCTGTATTGCAACTCCGCAACTTGTTCCAATTTTCCTTCGCGTTGCAGCCGCACAATCTCGGCGCGCACTTTTTCCATCTCCTCTTTGAGATGCGCTGTGCCTTGTGCCGCGCCCTTCTCCGCCTTCCAGATTTCTTCCAGGTCGGCGTACTCGCGTTGCAGTTTTTTTATCTCGTCTTCGATCAGTGCAAAGCGTTTCTTCGAAGCCTCATCTTTTTCCTTTTTCACCGCCTCGCGCTCGATCTTGAGTTGAATCAGGCGCCGATCCAGCTTATCCATCACTTCTGGTTTGGAATCAATTTCCATGCGGACGCGCGCGGCGGCCTCGTCTATCAGGTCTATGGCCTTGTCCGGCAGGAAGCGGTCGCTGATGTAGCGATGCGACAGTTCCGCTGCGGCGATGATGGCCGGGTCAGTGATGTCCACGCCGTGATGCAGCTCGTACCTTTCCTGCAAACCGCGCAGGATGGCGATGGTCGCAAATTC
>JANPNS010000233.1:0-11802 GCA_031427575.1 Gallionellaceae bacterium | reverse complement strand
AAAGAAAAAGGAAACGCACGTTATTGGATTGGCGGAATTCTTTTCGGATTAGGCTGGGCATTGGCTTTTCCATCGTCGGTATATTGTGGAAGATGTTCAACGGATAATCTGCTGACAGTTTTATCTGGCGCGGTCTGTGTTCGTTCATAGCGCACAGGTTTCCCCGCGAGAGCCTGCCGGATTGCGTTGGCTGTTTCCTGGTAGACTTTGATGCCGAATACGTCACGCAAGTGACGACCATTAATTTGTTCCGGCTGTTTGCCCAACCCGTTTAAAAATGCCCGGTTGTAATAGCGACAAATTCCATCAGTATCAACCAAGGCAATTCTGACTGGCAATTCTGTATCGAGAAAACGCAGCCGCGATTCGCTGGCGGTAAGTGCCTCTTCCGCATTTTTACGCAGTTGTGATTCTCGCTCCAGTCTGTTTTTTACGACGGACAATTGCGCTGTACGGCGCATAACAACCCATTCCGAGTTCGAGGCACGGGTTGCAGCGGCCAGTGCTGCTGCCACAAGCACCCCGGTCAGGAAAGTAATCCATTGCGGGCTCATTTGGCTGAAGTAAATTGCAGAAACGAGGGTGACGGCTGTAAAAATAATTGCACTGGCTGCCGCAAATGTTGGAACAGCACGAACGAACCTGCGACTATTCATTATTTTCCTCCCTGCCAAACCGATTTTTCGAGGCTACGCTGCAATCCCAATATACTCTATAAAGTTCTTTCAAAACTGATAAATTTCAACCTAAACTTACGCGCTTCGGATAGAATCACTCCGTCTAAAGCAATGCAACAGTGGTATCAAAAAGCGCCAGATATTTTTAGTGTCAATCCAGACCATTTTATTGTGGGACTAAACAGCCAGGTGACCATGGCTGTTCAAATGGTCAAGCGCAAAGGATAACCATGCCCGCCAAGGAAGATGATCAAGCGCAGGAGAGTCAGCCGCGTTTTTTGCTATTTAATTGGCATTTTGTCGCCAAAATAGCGCTCGTCATTGCCGCCATATCTTGTTTGGCCGCAGTGCTGGTACTCAATTACATCACCAGCGTCATTGGCCAAAATTACGCCGAGGTTGCCCGCTACTTTAGTTCAAGCCGTGCAAGCGTCGGTCCCATTTTGCTGGTCGCTGGGCTGATCCTGGTTTCGTTTGTCAGCGTTATAACCTGGCTGATGGCGCTCTACACCAGCTTTTACATTGCAGGTCCGTTGTTCCGCTTCTCGCGAAATTTGGAAGCGCTGATCAAGCAAGGGCCGATTTCATTGATGCCGACGCGCAGAACTGATCTGCTTAAACAGGAAGAGCAGGTCATCAAGCGCAGCGTAGCCAGACTGCAACAGCACTACAGCGAAATGCGCACCACAGCCGAGGAGATGTTGGGGCAACTTGACTCGCAACCATCCACCTTGACCGCCTTGATTGCCAAACTAAAAAAAGGCGATCATGAAGTGCATCTTTAATCCATGGTTTATATCGCTGACCATTTTGCTGCTGGGTTTGGGCGCGTGGCTGTATGCCACGGCATTTTCGCCACACTTGCACCCAGTCGGCTACACCTGTGCACACTGCCACCTTGCTGGCGACAACACCGATGCCGACAATGCTTCAATGCTTATCGCTGCACAAGAAACACTTTGCAGCCAGTGCCACGAGAGTTCAATGGGAATTAGCCATCCCAGCGGTTTTAAGCCGCAGCCCGGACAAAACATCTCCGCCGCTTATCCCCTCGACAGGAGAGGCGCACTAACATGCAGTACCTGCCACTTGGTACATAGTGAGGAGCATGGCAAATTGCGCGGTTCGGCGCGCGGGGCAGATATGTGCCTCTCCTGCCATGCCAAAACATTTTTTGATAATGCGGCTGATGGCGGAACGTCGCTGACTTCTTCCGGGCACTTGGGCGCGCGAACCGCCCGGGACTGGAAAACTCTCGATCAATACTCGATTCAATGCATGGGGTGCCATGAAACAAACGGTGACGTTAATCTGGATGCCAACATGATTCTCGGCAGCCATGGTTCGCTGAGTCATTCTGTCGGCCGCAATTACGAAGCAGCAGCAAGATCTGGCGGTTACCGGCCCGTCGCCATGCTGCCGAAGAAAATCCTGCTGCCGAAAGGCGGGGTAAGCTGCGTATCCTGCCACGAAGGTTATAGTAAAAACCACGGCAAATTAGTCATAAGCAACGCTGGCTCCGCATTATGTTTCGCATGTCATGACTTATGATGAATACACCTGCTAAACAAAATTTGATCAAGCGCCGCATCATTTACGTTGATGCTTCGGTGCAAAAATGGCTATTGGTCGCACTGGTCATCCTTGAGATCATGCTTATCTCGGGCGCATTATGGTTGCTCTATGTGCAAATGATTACCACAATTGAGGCCAATCTTTATCGCGCGCACTCCGTTGGCAAGCCGAATATTTACCCGCTGTTGAAGGTTGCATTGATTGGCCTTGGTGGGCTGCTCGCCATTAACATGGTCGTGCTGTGGATTGCTGACCGATTGTGGGCGCGTCACCTTGCCTCCATCTTTAAACCGTTAATGGCAATGGTGAACAAGGTCGAAATGTTGGATTTTTCTGCGGACGCACCCGCGACCAAGTCACATGAAGCAGTCAATCTTGCGCACACTTGGCGCAATACTGAGCGGCAGCGGCTACTCAATCTTCGTGCCGCAATCAATCAACTGGAGATGCCAAGTGAAACGCCATCTACCGCACAGCATGAGCATATGCGCACTACACTTGAAGCCATTTGCAAGCTTTTACCCTGATACAACCTCGTAAGAAAATTTAAATTTTTGGCAAGCTTTTCCCTTTTGATTGCGAAAGGGTCTCTGCACAGCAGCGGGGATACCCATTAGCGTACCTTTTACGGGTGCAAAGAATTTTTAACGAACTGAACGAATGAACCTCATCATCCAATCCCCGCTCGACATCGCCTCCACCCACTTGAACCGTCTGGCCGGGCTGACCACCGCCACACGCATCGAACAAATCGCCGCACGCGCCTACCGCCTGTGCGATGCCCAGCCGCACGATGCCGTCGCCACCATTTGCCAGGAACACCTGCTTGATTACGGCTTTGTCAGGCCACAGCAACACCTCAGTGACTTTGGCCTGGTGGTAATGGACATGGACTCCACCCTGATCGCCATCGAATGCCTGGACGAGATCGCCGACATGGTGCACCTCAAACCACAGGTAGCCGCCATCACCGAAGCAGCCATGCGCGGCGAGATGGAGTTTGCCGAAAGCCTCCGCCGCCGCGTGGCATTGCTGGAAGGGGTGGATGAAAGTGCTTTGCAACGTGTGTACGATGAACGCCTGCGACTCAATCCCGGAGCAGAAACCCTGCTAGGAAAATTGAAGGAACACGGCATCAAGACGCTGCTGGTGTCAGGCGGTTTTGTGTTCTTCACCGAACTGCTAAAAACACGCCTCGGCCTGGACTACGCGCAGGCCAACACACTGGAAATCGCCAACGGCAAACTGACTGGAAAAGTGCTCGGACACATTCTCGATGCTCAAGGCAAGGCCGATAGCCTGATACGCACCCGCAAAGAGTTGGGGCTTAAAGCGGAGCAAGTCATCGCCATAGGCGACGGCGCGAACGACCTCAAGATGATGGCGCAGGCCGGTGTCAGCATCGCCTATCATGCCAAGCCCGTGGTACGCGCCCAGGCCAGCTATTCATTTAATTTCGTTGGGCTGGATGGTTTGCCCTATCTGTTTGGCGAATGAAGTAATGCAACTGCACAACTGGCTGGTCGCGGCTCTGATCGTCTCGGTCAGCCTGTTGTCAGGAAAGTTGTATGCGGAAGGTAGGGCGGAAAAGCGTAGCGCCTTCCGCCGCATGGTTTGAGTGGAAAATATTCATTCGGCGGAAGTCGCTACGCTTTGGCCGCAAGCTCGAAACTTCGCTACGCTCGTTTTCCGCCCTACGCAACCGTCACCGCTTTATCCAGATACACATCCTGAATCGCGTTCAGTAGCGCCACCCCGTCCTGCATCGGCTTCTGAAACGCCTTGCGCCCGGAGATCAGCCCCATGCCTCCCGCGCGTTTGTTGATCACTGCGGTGCGCACTGCCTGATGCAGATCGTCCTTGCCGGAAGATTCGCCGCCGGAATTAATCATGCCGGCGCGTCCCATATAGCAGTTCGCCACCTGATAGCGCACCAGATCTATCGGATGATCGGTGGTCAATTCGCTGTATACCTTGGGGTGAGTCTTGCCAAATTTGAGGGCGTTGTAGCCGCCATTGTTCTCGGACATTTTTTGCTTGACGATGTCGGCGTTGATAGTCGCAGCAAGATGATTGGCTTGCCCGGTTAGATCGGCGGACACATGGTAGTCCTTGTCCGCAGTCTTGAACGCCGGATTACGCAGGTAGGCCCACAGGATGGTGGCCATGCCCAGCTCATGCGCATGGGCGAAGGCTTCGGAGACCTCTTGAATCTGGCGGCGCGAATGTTCCGAACCATAGAACACGGTCGCCCCAACCGCTACCGCGCCCATGTCAAACGCCTGATCCACACTGGCGAACAGCGTCTGGTCGTAAATAGTAGGGTAGGTCAGCATCTCGTTGTGGTTGATTTTGACGATGAACGGAATCTTGTGCGCATAGCGGCGCGCAACCGAAGACAGCACGCCAAGCGTGGAAGCGACCGCATTGCAACCGCCTTCAATGGCGAGCTTGACGATGTTATCGGGGTCGAAATAAATCGGGTTTGGTGCGAACGAAGCGCCAGCGGAATGCTCCACGCCCTGATCCACTGGTAGTAACGAAAGGTAGCCGGTATTGGCCAGGCGGCCATGACCATACAGCGTTTGCATGCTGCGTAGCACGCCCGGTTTGCGGTCTTTGATTGCCACCACGCGATCAACGTAATCCGGTCCCGGCAGGTGCAACGCTTCTTTTGGAATTCCGCTACAACGGTGTTGCAACAGATGTGCCGCTTCGTCTGCCAGCAGCTTGGTGATATCCGTCATGGCAATCTCCTCCAGTGGATGAAAAAAGGAAATATTACTCCTTATCCATGCGCGCAGGAAACTACTCTTCCAATATTTTAGACCGGCTTTCTCAGTGCGATCATCACTGCGAAAATACCCAGCAGCACATACCAAAGCAGCGACCACTCGGGAATGCCAAGAGTAAGGAAAGTCCAGCCCTTGGCGGCACATTCGCCGGAACCGTGCATGAGCTCCTTCCACACATCGGCCATCGGAAAATTATCCAGCAGGTAGTCCAGCCCCGGACCGCAGGCGGGCACCTGGTCTTTTGGCAAATGCTGCAACCAGATGTGGCGGCTGGCCACCCCTATGCCGCTTAGCGCGAGCAAGCTTATCAATGCGCCATAGATTTTTGCGCCCGTGCGCCCGGGGTTGTGCAGCGCGGCGATGGCAAACACTACCAGCATGGTAATGAAAATGAAGCGCTGTATCATGCACAGCGGACACGGTTCATGATGCAGAACGTATTGCAGATAAAGCGCCGCGCCAAACAACACGGCAATGGTCAGAGTGCCGGCCAGGTACAGCCAGCGGTTGGGAAGTGTGTGCCACAGCTTGATAATTTTCATGCTCTATCTCCTCATTACCATCTTAAGGGCACCTCTAAAAATCCAAACTCCGTCGCGATACTGCGTTGCTCACAAAAAATTACTCCTTACATTCCCGTCCTGAGCCCAGTCGAAGGGTCACACATATGCTGCGTCGCAATTTTTTTCTCGCGCCTTGTCTTGCTTAGAATTTTGAATTTTTAGAGACGCCCTAAATGGATTATCCGGGATTATTATAACCCCCCCTAAACAGCCTCGACTTCCATGTCCGGTTCTATCGTCCTGACCAGATTTGTAATGCCGATCAGCGTGCCCGATATCGAACTCGGGCAGGTACCACATGCGCCCTGGTAGTGTACGCTGAGCTGGTTACCATCCAGCCCAACCACATAAAGATCACCACCATCACTTTGCAAATAGGGGCGTATCTGCGCATCCAGCAACTCGCTGATGGCATCCACACGTTGTTGATCCGCTGGACTCAGGCCGGCAATTGCTGTGGCTGCTGCTGCAACCGTATTAGCCGAACGCGCTTCCGCCGCTGGCGCAGCGCGGATCGGTACGGCAATCTGGCGCGTTAATTCCGGCCAATCAGCCTCACCATCCTGCGTGACCGTAAGCCAGCGATCAACATAGAATACGTTGGTCACATGTTCAATAGCGAATAGTGCTGCCGCGAGCGGGTCGTCCTGCGCCTGTTCAGCATTCTCATACGAGCGCGCCACACCCCAGGTCAGCGGTTCCTTGAGCACAAATTTCACCGCGTTGGGATTGGGTGTGTCCTCTATGTCTGCGATTTTAGGCATGTTCCATGTTCAAGCATTGCCGATGGGAGCATGCATCGGATCGTCTTGCTCCTCGGTTGACGTGCTTGCCACTGAGTTGAATGCAGCATGTAAAGTATGCCACGGCAGAACTGCACATTTAACCCGCATCGGTAGTTCATGCACGCCAGCGAATACGGTAAGCCGCCCGATGTGGTGCGGGGCGTTGAGATCGAGCTTGCCCGTCACCATATCGCGAAATTCCCGGATCAGGGTCTCCGCGTCCGCGCATGTCTTGCCCTTGACCGCAGACGTCATCATCGACGCCGACGCCTTGCAGATCGCGCACGATTCACCCTCAAAAGCGATGGCGGCTATGTTCTCGCCATCCAGCTTGAGCGTCACACTGATGTGATCGCCGCATAACGGGTTCTCGCCGTCGGCATGGTGGCTGGCGTGCGCTACCGTGCCGTAATTTCGAGGTTTCTTGTTGTGGTCGAGAATGACTTCCTGATACAGCGATTTATTGTCAGCCATTATGGGCACCTCTAAAAATTCAAAATCCTAAGCCAGGCAAGGCGCGAAAGAAATTTTAGCGCGCCGCATATAGTTTGATATGTAAGCGTTAAAATTTATTGAGCAACGCAGCATCGCGACGGAGTTTGGATTTTTAGAGGTGCCCAGCATGCGAATACCTTTTGCACCTTGCGTATCCCGGCAATCAAGGCATCAACCTCGGCCATGCTGTTGTAAAACGCAAACGAGGCGCGCGAAGTGGCCGACACCTTGAAGCGCCGCATGACCGGCTGCGCGCAATGATGCCCGGTACGCACCGCGATACCCTCCTGATTGAGCAAGGTGCCGATGTCATGCGGGTGCACGCCGTCGATAACAAATGACAGCACCGCAGCCTTATCTCTGGCGGTACCGATGATGCGCACGCCCGGCAAGCTGTTCATCTGCTCGGTCGCATGGTTGAGCAAGGCCAGTTCGTGCGCTGCGATGAGGTCCATGCCTATCGCCGACAAATAATCTGCTGCGGCACCCAGCCCGATAGCCGCCGCGATCGGCGGCGTACCCGCTTCGAATTTATGCGGGATGGTGTTGTAGGTGGTCTTGGCGAATGTCACCGACAAAATCATGTCGCCGCCGCCCTTGAATGGCTGCATGCGTTCAAGCAGCGCGGCCTTGCCATATAGAATGCCGATGCCGGTCGGGCCGCACATCTTGTGGCCGGAGAACGCGTAGAAGTCGCAGTCCAGATCCTGCACGTCAATTTTCATGTGCGGCACGGCCTGCGCGCCGTCCACCAGTACCGGCACACCACGCGCGTGGGCAAACGCAATCATCTGCTTGACCGGATTGATGGTGCCGAGCGCGTTCGAGACGTGCATTACGCCAACAAATTTAGTGCGCTCATTGAACAGCTTTTCGTACTCGTCGATCAACAATTCACCGGCGTCGTTGATCGGCACCACGCGGATTTTCGCGCCTTTTTCCTCGGCCAGCATCTGCCACGGCACGATGTTGGCATGATGCTCAAGCGTGGTCAAAATAATCTCGTCACCCGCCCCGATAAATTTGCGGCCATAGCCGTGCATGACCAGATTAATGGCATCCGTGGTGCCACTGGTGAAGATCACTTCGCGTTCTTCGCGCGCGTTGATGAAGTCCTGCAACTTGCGCCGCGCCTCCTCGAATTCGCTGGTCGCAACCTCCGACAGATAATGCACCGCGCGATTTATATTGGCATGCTGTGTGGTCTGATAGCGCACCAGACGGTCGATCACCGGCTGCGGCACCTGGCTCGATGCGGCGTTATCGAGATACACCAGCGACTTGCCGTGCACCTTCAGTTTCAGGATCGGAAAGTCGGCGCGCATGCGCTCGGCATTAAATGCGGATGCCGCTCTTGATTGAAATTCAGTCTGAATAATGTTCATGGCTGACTGGTAGTCTGTTCGAGAACGGTTTGTTCGAGGCGGTGTTTGAGTGAGGCGATGGGTATACGGTCAATAATCTCGGCACCAAAGGCATAGGTCAGCAGGTTGCGCGCAGCAATATCAGACAGCCCGCGACTGCGCAAATAAAACACTTCCTCGCGGTCGAGCTGACCGACGGTTGCGCCATGTGTGCACTTCACGTCGTCGGCGAAAATCTCCAGTTGCGGCTTGGTATCAATTTGCGCACGACCCGTCAGCAGCAGGGTGCGGCTGGACTGCTGCGAATCGGTGCGCTGTGCGCCCTGGCGCACCATGATCTTGCCGTTGAATACCGCATGCGCGCTGCCGCCGACGATACACTTGTGCAACTGACGGCTCACAGCGTGCGGCTGGGCATGGTCAATGCAGGTATGGGTGTCGGCCAACTGGCGTTCCGAAATGAGTGCCAGCCCATCAACCGCACACTCGGCACCCTCAGCCAGCAGCACGTTCAGGTTATAGCGCGAAATCCGCGCGCCCAGCGCGACACTCACCGACTGATAATTGCTCGTGCGCGCGAGTGACACCGCGCAGTTGGCAATATGAAACCCTTGCGCGCCTTCGCGCTGCACCCGAACATGGTTCACGCGCGCATTTTCGGCCAGCACGATCTCAGTTACCGCGTTGGTGAAATACGCTTCTTCCTGCAAGGCGACATAATCTTCGATCACCGTCACGGCACTGCCGGATTCGGCAAGCAGCAGACAGCGCGGGTAGCTCGCGACATCCTTTTGCGTGGCAATGAACAGCAGATGGATCGGCGTCGCCACCGATATATTACGCGGCACCACAATCAAGGCACCATCGTGCAGGAAGGCAGTATTGAGTGCGGCGAACACGTTGTGGTGAAATTCGGCATGACGGCCAAGATGTGCAGCGCAAGCGGCTATTCCATCCGCAAGATTGGACACCAGCACGCCGTTGCCCATGTCAATATTTGATAGCTGCGGCGCATAAACACCGTCCACGAATACCAGCCGCGTGGTCGCCTCTGCAATATGAAAGCGTTCTATATCTGCGGCATGCAAAGTGACGGTCGTGCGCAGCGGATGGAACGACATCTGGGTGAGCAGTGATATGTCGGTAAAGCGCCAATCCTCATCGCGCACTGTGGGCACGGTCAATACGCCAACCCGCTCGACCGCAGCCGCACACAGCGCGTTGAGCCATGGCAGCGGACTCGCTGCCAGTGGCGTTTGCCCAGCCAGCAAGCGGTCGAGATAAGTCGGGGTAACAGCGCTCACTGACATCGTAGCCGGTGCGTTCATGCTGCCACTCTCGTCGCGCCCTTGTGCTCGCCGCCAACCCATTCGTAGCCGCGTGTCTCCAGCTCCAGCGCCAGCTCCCTGCCACCGGTCTTGATGATGCGGCCGTCATCCATCACATGCACATAATCGGGCACGATATAGTTAAGCAGGCGCTGATAGTGCGTCACCAGCACCATCGCATTGTCCTTGTTGGCCAGCTGATTGACGCCGTGCGAGACTATCCTGAGCGCGTCAATATCGAGGCCGGAATCGGTCTCATCGAGGATGGCCAAACGGGGTTCGAGCAACGCCATCTGCAATATTTCGTTACGCTTTTTCTCGCCACCGGAAAATCCTTCGTTGACGCTGCGATCCAGAAAATCGGGACTCATTTCCAGCAGCTTCATCTTGCCGCGCACGAAGTCGTCGAACTCCAGCGGATCCAGCTCTTCCTTGCCGCGCTGCGTTTGTATCGTATTGTAAGTCAGGCGCAGGAACTGGCTGTTGGCCACGCCGGGGATTTCAATAGGATATTGAAAAGCCAGAAACACACCGGCACGCGCCCGCTCTTCGGGAGGAAGCTCGAGCAAGTTTTTGCCTTCGAACAGCACGCTGCCAGCCGTTACCTCATAAGCCGAGTGTCCGGCGAGCACCTTGGAGAATGTGCTCTTGCCCGAACCGTTCGGCCCCATGATGGCATGCACTTCGCCGCTCTTCACGGTGATATCCAGCCCTTTCAGAATTTCTGTACCGCTCACGCTGGCGCATAGCCCGCGCACTTCGAGTATGGTTTTGCTGTCTTGGTAAATCATTATCTGCTCCGGTGAATCATCCGACACTTCCTTCCAGTTTGAAACTGAGCAGATTGCTCGCCTCGACCGCAAACTCCATAGGCAATTGCTGAAATACGTCTTTGCAGAATCCGTTGATGATCATCGACACTGCGGCTTCCGCGTCTATGCCGCGCTGCGCGAAATAAAACAATTGATCCTCGCCGATTTTCGAAGTCGAGGCCTCGTGTTCGACTTTGGCGCTGTTGTTGCGCACCTGGATATAGGGGAAAGTATGCGCGCCGGACTGGTCACCAATCAGCATCGAGTCGCATTGCGAATAATTGCGCGCCCCGGCGGCGGTCGGCGCAATCTTTACCAGCCCGCGGTAGCTGTTGTTGGAATGGCCGGCTGAGATACCTTTGCTGACTATCGTGCTGCGCGTGTTTTTGCCCAGATGGATCATCTTGGTACCGGTGTCAGCCTGTTGATGGTGGTTGGTAACCGCGACCGAATAAAATTCACCGACCGAGTTTTCGCCTTGCAACACACAGGAAGGATACTTCCAGGTAATGGCCGAGCCGGTCTCGACCTGGGTCCATGAAATTCTGGAGTTCACACCTTTGGCCAGCCCGCGCTTGGTGACAAAATTGTAAATGCCGCCGACACCGTTTTCATCGCCGGCATACCAGTTCTGCACCGTGGAATATTTAATGTCGGCGTTATCCAACGCAACCAGTTCGACCACGGCTGCGTGCAACTGGTTGGTGTCAAAACGCGGCGCAGTACAGCCTTCCAGATAGGACACCGAAGCGCCCTCCTCCGCGATGATCAGCGTGCGCTCGAATTGCCCTGTTTCCTGCGTGTTGATGCGGAAATAAGTCGACAAATCCATCGGGCACTTCACACCTTTGGGGATGAAGCAAAACGAGCCGTCGGTGAACACCGCCGAATTGAGCGCGGCGTAGTAGTTGTCGCCGGTCGGTATCACCGTGCCGAGGTACTTTTTCACCAGCTCAGGGTGTTCAAGCACGGCCTCCGACATCGAGCAAAAGATGATGCCGACCTCGGCCAGCTTGTGCTTGTAGGTGGTGGCCACCGACACGCTGTCGAAGATCACATCGACCGCCACGCCGGCCAGCGCCATGCGCTCGTGTAGCGGTACGCCGAGTTTTTCGAAGGTGCGCAGCAACTCGGGATCGACTTCGTCAATGCTCTTGAGCTTGGGCTTCTGCTTGGGCGCCGCGTAGTAGCTGATGGCCTGGAAATCGATCTTCGGATAGTGGACGTTGGACCATTTCGGCTCTTTCATCTGAAGCCAGGCCTCGTAGGACTTGAGCCGGAAGTCGAGCAGCCACGCGGGCTCGTTCTTCTTGGCCGAAATCATCCGGATGGTGTTTTCATTCAGCCCTTTGGGCGCGACATCCGACTCGATGTCCGTGATGAACCCGTGCTTGTAGGGCTGGTTGAC
>JANPNS010000232.1:0-1615 GCA_031427575.1 Gallionellaceae bacterium | reverse complement strand
CCACTCGTTAGTTTTATTGTAGTTACCAAACTTAAAGCAAGCGGGTTAAACCGCTTGCTTTTTTTCAAGGTTTACAAATAGGGAGATGAACAATGAAGGCAAGATACTTTTCATTTTTATTATTGCTGGGCAGCACGCCAGTTCTGGCAGGGCAAATTTGCGATACGCAAAGTTATCCGCTGTCGATTCAGGTCGAACAATACAAGGACAATGGCGATGGCACGTTGACCGACAATCAGTCAAAGATGACGTGGATGCGTTGCTCGCTGGGACAGGTCTGGTCCGGCGCAACTTGTACCGGCACACCGCGTACTCATACCTGGCAGGCCGCGCATGATGCGGCGGGCAAGCTTAATCGGCAGGGTGGCTATGCCGGACACAGTGATTGGCGGATACCGCATGTACCCGAGCTGGCGATGATTACGGAGCGCCAGTGTTCTAATCCGCGGACAAATATCGCGTTGTTCCCGGGAACTCCTGCCAGCTTTTTCTGGACCGCCACCGAACCCGCTGATCCCGGCTATGCCTACGCGCTGAGCTTTGGTCCGGAAGGGGCGACGTTCATAAACAGGAAAGATGAGCTAAATGTTCGCCTAGTAAGGGGCGGAATGCCTATGCCTGCGAGTCCCGCAAAGCCGAAGTAACAACAGCATATTCCCAGGATCAAGCGGACATAAAAAATTTTACCGCTTCCGCTTTATCCCTGGTGCGCTTCATCGGTGGCAGGCTCTGCCAGATACGCTTGCCGTAAGATTTTCCAATTAAACGCGGGTCGCAGATCATCAGCACGCCGTGGTCGGTCTCGTCGCGGATCAAGCGTCCCGCGCCCTGCTTGAGGTTGATTACCGCACGCGGCAATTGATATTCCATGAAGGCATTGCGCCCCTGTTTGCTGATCTGCGCGATGCGCGCCGCCAGCACCGGATCATCCGGCGGGGCGAACGGCAGCTTGTCGATCACCACCAGCGACAGCGCTTCGCCGCGCACGTCCACCCCTTCCCAGAACGACTGGCTGCCCAGCAGCACCGCATTGCCATGCTCGCGAAAGCGGGTCAGCAGCTCGTTGCGCGAGCCTTCACCTTGCAGCATCAGCGGATAGTTCCAGCCTCGACGGTCGAATTCCTCCTGCAAAATTTCGTGTGCGCGCTGCATGGCGCGCAAGCTGGTAAACAGCAAAAACGCGCGCCCCTTGCTGGCCTCGATCAATGGCAACGCGGCCTGTACCACTGCCTCGGTATAGCCGGGGCTGTTCGGTTCCGGCATATCCTGCGGCACATACAATAGTGCCTGCTCCAGATAATTGAACGGACTTTCCCAGTAAGCAGTGCGCGCTTGCAGCAGCCCCATTTCGGATTGGTAATGTGAAAAATCCTGTTTCACCGCCAGCGTGGCCGAGGTAAAAATCCACGCACGCGGATGGCCGCCGATCTGCTTGGCGAAAATTTCAGCGTTGGACAGCGGAGTGGTGTTGAGCTGCACCGAGTGATGAAAAATTTCCAGCCAGCGCACAAAACCATCCCTCTCCCCATCCCTCTCCCCGAGGGAGAGCATCGTTGAAGCTGCCATCCAGCATGGGCCGTTCGGTGCCGTAGCCATTGTTATCCAGCACCACCAC
>JANPNS010000231.1:0-4698 GCA_031427575.1 Gallionellaceae bacterium | reverse complement strand
TCTCCCTCTGGGAGAGGGTTTGGGTGAGGGTTGCCCGCCAGGAGAGGGTTGGGGAGAGGGGAGCGGGCACGGTTATCCGCCGGGGAAACGACCCGTGCCTTGATCCAGGCATAGCGCTCCCATTCGCGCCCTTGTTCCACCAGATATTCCTCCAATGCGGCAAAGCTCATTACCAGCGGGCCGCTGTCGCCGTAGGGTCGCAAGCGCATATCTACCCGGAACACATAACCTTCTTCGGTCAGATCGCCGATCAAGGCGATTAAACGGCGCCCGAGTTTGGAGAAGAACTCATGGTTGCTGATAGAGCGCGTACCGTTGCTATCACCGTCTTCTGGATAAACAAAAATCAGGTCAATGTCGGAGGAGACATTGAGCTCACGTCCGCCCAATTTGCCCATGCCGACTATCAGCAATCCCTGCGGAAATCCACTGGACTCCCCTATGGGTTGGCCGTGCTGCGCTACCAGGGCTTGCATCACGAATGCTTGCGAATGTTGCAGGCAAAGCTCCGCCAGTGCGGACATGCAGGCCATTACTTCATCAAGATCGGCCAGCCCGCCAAGGTCACGCGTTACCAGTTTGAGCATGGTGCGTTTGCGCAAGGTGCGCAGCGCACGGGACAGCGATGTCTCATCGCTGATCGGCATGGCTGCCAGCCATGCTGCCATCTCTGCCGCGCTGCATGGTTGCGCGTAACACTGATGCAACCATGGCAACAGCTCGCTGTCGCCATCCAGCAGACGCCGGACATAGCGGCTACCACGCAGGGTGCGCTGCAAAGCTGTGTCAAAATCAGTAGAGGCAGGCGTGATAACGGTATTCATGATGGGGGCTTAGGGTTAAAATGACATGTTCGCATATCTCATTATAAGTCTGCTATGTATACCCTGGTTTGTTCGCTTGTGTGGTTGTTTTGCCACCCCATTTTATGTTGAGAGCTTCCCTGTTGCTGAGAGCTTCCCTGCGCCTTGCTTGGCGCAGCATCAAGCGCATGCCCCGCATTGTGTTGACTAGCTTGGTGTTGATGCTATTCGTCGGTGCTGGGTTGTTGCTGACATTGCGCTACTGGGTGTTGCCGGATATCGGGCGGTATCACGGTGACATTACCGCCATGGCCAGCCAGGCCATCGGACAGCCAGTGATTATTGGCAAAATCGAGGCCGACTGGAGCGGTTTCCGTCCGCATCTGCTGTTCACCGATGTGCGTATTCTGGATAAGTACGGACAAACCGCGCTGGTATTGCCGCGTGTAGTCAATGTGGTGTCGTGGATGACCCTGATAGCGGGCGAAGTACGTTTGTACAGTGTGGAGTTTGACCAGCCCGATCTGCTAATTAAGCGCGACCTTCAAGGTGTGCTGCATATTGCCGGCGTGGCTTTGTCCAGTCAAATGTCTGCTCAAATTACCGGACAGGCTACGGATGCAGATTGGTTGCTGCGGCAGGCACACATAGTGGTGCGTGATGCGCGCATCACCTGGCAGGATGAGCAGCGTGCCGCTCCCTCGCTGGTATTGCATAAAGTGAACCTGATTATAGCGAACCGCAAATTTATTCCGAGCTTCGGTTTTATCAAAAACAGCGGAAACCGTCACAGCTTTGCGTTGCGAGCCCTGCCGCCGGCGGAATTATCCGGCGAGCTGGATGTGCGCGGCGATTTTTATGGCGGCAACTTTAACGACCTGAATGCCTGGAGCGGCCAGTTATACACCCAGCTCGACTATGTTGATGTTGCCGCATGGCGGGCATGGCTGCCGCTACCCGATGGGTTCAAGCGTGGCAAGGGCGCCTTGCGCGTCTGGCTGGGTGTTGCTGACGGCAAGTTTGATCAGTTTACCGCCGATCTGGCGCTGGTGGATGTACAGGCAAGATTAGCCGAAGAACTGTCAACTCTCGATGTGCTTACCTTGCATGGCCGCGTCGCCTGGCGTGATTTGAAGCAGGGTTTTGAGATTGCTACCTCAAAATTATCGATTCATTTGAAAACTGGTTTGGAGATATCGTCTACCGATTTTTACCTGCGTCTGGTTGATGCCTATGACGAACAAGCGGCAACTGGCGAGCTGCGCACTAATTCCCTGGATCTGGGCCAGCTTGCCAGCTTGATGAATTTTCTGCCTGTGGAGAGCAAACTGAAGCAACAACTGGCCGAATTCGAGCCGCAGGGAGTGGTTTCTGATGTGCAGGCGAAATGGCAAGGCGGAGCAGACAAATTATTGCATTACGAGATCAAGGCGCGTTTTGACGACATGTCCACGCGGCGTGTCGGCCAGCTACCAGGGTTCTCCGGGTTGAGTGGCTATGTGAACGGCAGCGATGGCAGTGGTACGCTATCGCTGAATACGCACAAGATGACGGTGGATGCGCCACACATAATGCCGGAGCCTCTGGCGTTCGATACGTTCACGGCACAGGGGGGTTGGCAGTTGAATGAACGCGGACTGGAAGTAAAGTTTAATAATGTGTTCGCAGCGAATAAAGATCTTGCCGGGAATCTATTTGGCAGCTATCAAGCTTTACCGCAAGGCCGTGGTGTAATAGATTTGAATGTGCATTTGACGCGCGCTGCCGTGCGTCAGACTGCCCGCTATATCCCGCTGGCCGCACTGAATAGCAAAGCCCATGACTGGCTACGCAATGCGCTAATCAAGGGACAGTCCGACGAATTTCGCTTGCGCCTGCGCGGCAACCTGGACGAATTTCCATTCGACGAAAACCATAAGGGTATCTTTCAGATACAGGCGCGCGCCACAGGCGTTACCATGGAATACGACAAAGACTGGCCGCGCGTGGAAGATGCTGTGGTGGACTTGCTGATTACCGGCAAACGGCTGGAGGTGACTGCTCCGATTGCAATGACGGTGGGCAGTCACCTGCAAAAAGTCAGTGTAGTTTTACCGGATATCATGAGTCCAGAGTTGCTGCTAAAAGTGCGCGGCGAAGCGGTGGGCGAGACGCAGCGCGGCCTGGACTTCATCCGCAAAAGCCCGGTGCGAGGATATATTGACGGTTTCACGGATGGCATGGTGGCGAGCGGTAGAGGTAAGCTGGTGGTGCAGGCGGATATCCCGTTGAGCGGCGATACACCGGTGAAAGTCTCCGGCAGTTATCATTTTTTGGACAATGACATTAACATCGGCGGTGGTGTGCCATCCTTGATTAAAGCCCATGGCGATTTGCTATTCACCGAATCGTCGCTGCACACCCGCAATGCGGCAGCCCAAATTCTTGGCGGTCCGGCCACACTGCAAGTGCAGAGCGGAGCCAGCGGCGCGGTGCGCGTGAAGGCTTCCGGGCAGGCCGATCTTGATGCTCTGCGCCAGAGCATGTCACATCCGTTGTTGTTTTATCTGCATGGTGGGAGTCCCTGGGAGGCCGAAATCACGGTGGTTAAAAAGCGGGTGGATGTACTGCTTACATCCGATCTGGTGGGGTTGGTTTCTGACCTGCCCGCGCCATTTTCCAAGCGCGCGACCGAGTCCATGCCGTTACGTTTCGAGAAAAAAGTTGTGGCTGCGCAGCAGGATATGTTGTCCTTGCAATACGGCAAAGTGCTGGATGCAAATTTACTGTGTACCGAGAATAACGGCAGTCTTAATGTTGTGCGCGGCCTGGTAAGTTTTGGCAGTCCGGGCAACTGGCCGGCTCGTGACGGCGTGTGGTTAACAGGCACCGTGCCGAAGTTATCTCTGCAAGGATGGGGACCGTTGTTCAGCGCATCCTCTGGGTCGCCGCCGATGACCATAGCAGGCATCAATCTGCTGATCCAGAAAATCAGCGGATACGGTTATCAGGCAAATGATCTGCGCATAACCACGCGCAACCGCACCAATGTGCTGGTTGCGCAACTGTCTTCCGGCGCAATCAGCGGCGAGATGAGATGGCAACCGCAAGGCAATGGCAAGCTGATCGCGCGCATGAAAAATATATCCCTGGACAAGGACGAGGAAGCCAGGGCAGAAGGGGCAAAAAATATAAATACTGTGAGCCAGCCTGACGCTTCCGTACGCATTGCCAGCACTGGATTCCCTGCACTCGATTTGGTGGTAGGCAGCATCACCCTGAAGGGGAATCATCTGGGCAAGCTGGAATTGCAGGCGCAACAACAGGGACGCGACTGGCAACTGGAAAACATGTTGCTCACTAATCCTGATGGCATATTGAAAGCGGACGGGAAATGGCAAATGGGTGCTGGTGATGAGCAGACCCAGCTTAACCTCAAGCTGGAAATCAGCAATGCGGGGAATATGTTGACCCGTTCCGGCTATCCCAACAGCGTCAAGCATGGCAGCGGAAAACTTGAAGGCATATTTTCCTGGCAAGGCGGGCCGGCAAAATTCGGCTATGCGGCATTGGATGGGTCGCTCAAGCTTGATACCGGCAAGGGGCGGTTCCTGAAAATTGATCCGGGTGCCGGCAAACTGCTCAGCGTCCTCAGCCTGCAATCGCTGCCCAAGCACCTTACACTGGACTTTTCCGACGTGTTCAGCAAGGGTTTCGCATTCGACAGCATCACCGGCACGGCGCAAATCAAACAGGGTGTGCTGTCGACCAATGATTTCAAAATTGACGGTTCCGCCGCCAAGGTGACCATGCGCGGGCAAGTGGATTTGAACGCTGAAACGCAAAATTTGCGGGTGCGTATTCTGCCCACGGTGGGAGACAGCGCAGCGCTGTTGGGCGCATTTGCCGCCGGACC
>JANPNS010000230.1:0-4294 GCA_031427575.1 Gallionellaceae bacterium | reverse complement strand
CAGATGATCAATGTCGTCTATCTCGCCGCGGCCATTGCGCAACTCGACCAGGATCTTGATCACAGCCACGATGTCTTCGTTGGAAAGTGTGACAGAGCCGGTCAGCACATCAGATCCGATGCGGCGGTTAAATTTCATACGCCCCACAGCCGACAAGTTATAACGCTCATCAGAGAAAAACAGCCCTTTAAACAGATTTTCCACGGCGTCTTCTGTGGGCGGCTCACCCGGGCGTATCATGCGGTAGATGGCCACGCGCGCGGTCCACTGGTCAGTGGTCTCATCGGCACGCAGGGTTTGCGAAATGAACGCGCCCTGATCCAGATCATTGGTATACAGGGTATGAATTTTATTCACTCCCGATGTTTTTAATTTTTCCAGCAATAGCTCGGTAATTTCGTCGTTGGCGTTGGCGATAATTTCACCGCTGTCCTTATCCACCACGTTATGCGCCAGCGCACGTCCCAGCAGGAAGTCATCCACTACATGCAGCTTGTCGATACCTGCCTCGTGCATGTCACGTATATGGCGCACGGTGATGCGCTTGCCGGTGGCCACAATCACTTTGCCACTCTTGTTGCTGATATCGAAACGCGCCATTTCGCCACGCAAGCGCTCCGGCACCACTTCAAACTGGATGCCTTTTTTTCCCAGCAGGAAAGTGTCGAAATCGAAGAACGCCGCGAGTATTTGCTCAGGCGTGTAACCCAGCGATTTCAGCAGAATCGTGACCGGCATCTTGCGCCGACGGTCAATGCGGAAATACACATAATCCTTGGCATCGAATTCAAAATCCAGCCACGAGCCGCGATAAGGAATAATACGCGCGGAAAATAACAGCTTGCCCGAACTATGCGTCTTGCCGCGGTCATGCTCAAAGAACACGCCGGGAGAGCGATGCAATTGCGACACGATCACACGCTCGGTGCCATTAATCACAAATGAGCCGGTGTGCGTCATCAGCGGAATTTCGCCCATATACACTTCCTGCTCCTTGACTTCCTTCACCACTCTGGGCTTGGATACTTCCTTATCGAACAGGGTCAGGCGCACTCGAGCGCGTATTGGCGAAGCGTAGGTGAGGCCGCGCTGACGGCATTCCTTGACATCAAACGGAGGCATGCCCAGGTTGTAGCTGACGAAGTCCAGGCGCGCATATTTGTTATGGCTCTCGATCGGAAAAATCGAGTGAAATGCCGCCTGCAAGCCATTGCTAATGCGTTGCTCAGGGGCCAGTTCGGCCTGCAGAAACGCACTATAGGATTCGAGTTGCGTGGACAGTAAAAATGGTATCGGTAAAGCACCGGTGCGCTTGGCAAAGCTTTTACGAATACGTTTTTTTTCAGTAAAAGAATAACTCATGATATCTCCACGACAAGGAAAACGAAGTTAACAAAGTTAACGGAGTTTCAGGGCAGGCTAACCTTCAGGTTACGCCGGAGCTAAAACAAATTTACGAAGTTCAGGGCAGGCAGTACGCTGCCTTCTAAAAGCGGCAAAAGGCTGACGGCTTCCCGTCAGCCTTTTGCTACGCAAAACGATTACTTGATTTCAGCAGTTGCGCCGGCTTCAATCAGCTGTTTCAGGATGCCATCAGCATCGGCCTTGTTCACGCCTTCTTTCACTGCCTTCGGTGCGCCGTCAACCAGATCCTTGGCTTCCTTCAAGCCCAGCCCGGTAATCGTCCGCACTACCTTGATGACGTTAACCTTGCTGGCACCCGCGTTGCTGAGTATCACGGTAAATTCAGTCTGTTCTGCGGCTGCGGCAGCACCGCCGCCACCACCAGCCGGTGCAGCAACCGCTACGGCAGCGGCAGACACGCCAAATTTTTCTTCCATTTGCTTGATCAGTGAAGACAGTTCAAGCACAGTCATTTCCGCGATTGCGTCCAGAATGTCAATCTTGTTTGCAGCCATGTTGCTCTCCTAAATATTTAATTCAAAAAGTTCGGTAATCGCTTTATGCAGCTGCCGTTTCGGTTTCTTTCCCTTCGACTTGGCTCAGGGCATGCTTATCGCGAATCGCAGCCAGGGTGCGTACGAATGTGCTGGTCGCAGCATTCATGGTGGCCATTAAGCGTGCGATCAACTCGTTACGGCTCGGTGTTGCGGCCAGCACTTTAACTTCGTCCGCAGACATCACGGAACCCGCCATCGAGCCTGCCTTGATCACCAGCTTATCGTTGGTCTTGGCAAAATCATGCACCACTTTCGCTGCGGCAATGGCGTCGACACTGATGCTATACACCAGTGGCCCAACCATTTTTTCCGCCAACGCCTCGAAAGGCGTACCTTGCACCGCGCGCCTTGCCAACGTGTTTTTCAACACGCGGAAATACACCCCGGAGCTACGCGCATTGGCACGCAACTTGGTAATGTCGGCCACTTCGATACCGCGGTATTCAGCCAGAACGATGGTCTGTGCCTGCGCCACTTGCGCGCTGATCTCAGCCACTACCTCCTGCTTTTGTTGCAGATTAAGACTCAAAGTCTTCCTCCCTACTTTACCGAAATACAAAACCTGAGCTTCGTATTCCATCGTTAACAACTGCATCCACAAGTCAGGAAAGACAATATACATCCTGCTCGCGGGCACACCATCTGCGTTGGTTTCAGAGGACAGAGGACAGAAGACAGAAGACAGAAAGCCGCCTCCCTCTACCACCCTCACTCAACTGAGGATTAAGCCCTGACGGGCACCTACGGTCTTTGACAATCTGCCAGTGTTGCCAGCAGTTCAAAGCTTGTTAGCGACCCGGCATTTTTTGCCAGGCCGCAAATTCATAAATAAATCAGCCAGCCAAACTCGTTTGTTCAATTTTAATGCCAACACCCATGGTGCTGGACACCGATACCTTCTTCAGAAATATACCCTTGGCGGCAGCCGGTCTGGCCTTGTTCAACGCTTCAATCAACGCCAGCAGATTTTCACGCAACGCTTCCGGCGCGAATGAAGCACGGCCTATGGTACATTGCACGATACCGTTCTTGTCGGTACGGTACTGCACCTGACCCGCCTTGGCATTTTTCACGGCACCGGCCACATCAGCGGAAACAGTGCCTACCTTGGGGTTAGGCATCAAACCACGCGGACCGAGAATCTGCCCCAGCTGACCGACAATACGCATCGCATCAGGAGACGCAATCACCACGTCAAAATCCATCTTGCCGGCCTTGATACTTTCCGCCAGATCTTCGAAGCCCACTATATCGGCACCGGCAGCCTTGGCTTCCTCAGCCTTGGCACCTTGGGCAAACACAGCCACGCGCACCGTTTTTCCGGTTCCTTTGGGCAGCACCACGGAGCCACGTATCAACTGATCAGACTTCTTGGCATCTATACCCAGATTGACCGCGATATCGATTGACTCATCGAACTTGGCCTTGGCACTTTCCTTAACCAGCTTTAACGCCTCATCCAGCACATACAATTTATTGCGATCCACTTTGGCGGCCAGCGCCTTATAACGCTTGGAGATGTGTCCCATGTTATATGCCCTCCACGATAATGCCCATGCTGCGTGCGCTACCGGCAATGGTGCGCACTGCTGCATCCATATCGGCCGCAGTCAGATCGGGCATCTTGGTTGTTGCAATTTCTTCCGCTTGCTTACGGGTCAGCTTGCCCACCTTGTCGGTATGCGGTGTTTTGCTGCCCTTCTGCACACCGGCCGCCTTCTTGATCAGAATGGTCGCAGGCGGGGTCTTCATGATGAAGGTGAAGCTCTTGTCCGCAAACGCAGTAATCACCACCGGAATCGGCAGGCCAGGTTCCATGCCTTGGGTCTGGGCGTTAAACGCCTTGCAGAATTCCATGATATTCAAGCCACGCTGTCCGAGCGCCGGGCCGATAGGTGGACTGGGGTTGGCCTTGCCGGCGGGAACTTGCAGCTTGATAAAGCCGATAATTTTCTTTGCCACGTTTACTACTCCTTATTAGTGGGTTAAACGCATATCGCAACTGCACCGATACGCTCCCCGTTAAAACAAAAATCAGCCGGTAGCTGGTAGCTGGTAGCTTTTGCTACAGGCTACGCGCTACTGGCTACAGGCTACCAACTTCCACTCTCAAGCCTTCTCTACCTGCCCAAACTCTAACTCCACAGGAGTCGATCGGCCAAAAATAGTCACCGCCACCCGCAGTTTGTTTTTGTCATAATTGACGTTTTCCACCGAGCCATGAAAATCGGTGAACGGGCCTTCCTTGACGCGCACTGCTTCGCCCACTTCGAACAAAACCTTGGGTCTGGGCTTTTCCACCCCAGCCTGCATCTGCTGCATAATATTCTGCA
>JANPNS010000229.1:0-3019 GCA_031427575.1 Gallionellaceae bacterium | reverse complement strand
GAAGCCTCGCTTACCGATTTCCTGCCAAAACAATTTTGCTGATGCCCTATTGGGTATTCTGGCCCAGCGTCTGACCAAGCGTTTGTGCAAAAAATGCAAAAAATCGCACGTTGCCACACAGGATGAGATCAAATCACTACTGGCTGAATATTCGGTCGAGCTAATGGGCACTGCCCTGTGGAAACAGGATGCCAACGCCGCCTACAAGGCGCTGTATGCCGAATGGGTCAAGCTGTTTGCCGATGACAAGGGGCAGTTCACGCTGTACGATCCGGTCGGTTGCGATAACTGCTCCGGTACCGGTTATCGCGGTCGGGTGGGATTGCATGAGTTGATGGTGGGTACCGACCTGATAAAAAAGAATATTCAGGAACATGCCCGGGTCGCGGAATTATTTGCTAATGCGCTGAATGACGGCATGCGCACGCTGAAGCAGGACGGCATAGAAAAAGTTTTATCCGGCATCACCGACATCCATCAGGTACGTGCCGTCTGTATTAAATAGCCATGGCACAAGTTCATCATCTGCTGCATCGGCTGGAGGAACTGAATGCCATCGGCATCGCGCTTTCCAGCGAGCGCGATATCAACCGCTTGCTGGAAACCATTCTCATTGCGGCCAAACGCATCACCAAGGCAGATGCGGGGACGCTGTATCTGGTGCAGCAGGAACAACAGGTACTAAAATTTGAAATCATACGCAATGATACCCTCGGCATTGCTCAGGGCGGTACCACTGGTGAGGCTATCCCGTTCTATCCGATACGCTTGTATGATGATGCGGGCAAACCCAACCACCAGATGGTGGTAGCTTATGCGGCATTGAGTGGCGAGACGGTCAACATCCCTGATGCCTATGCTGCCGAGGGCTATGATTTTTCCGGCACCCAAGCGTTTGACCGCAAGACCGGTTACCACTCCGCCTCTTTTTTGACGGTGCCGATGCGCAACCATGAGAATGAAATCATTGGTGTGCTGCAACTCATCAACGCCCACCAAGGTAACGACCAGCAAGATCAAGTCCAGCAGGGTAACAGCGAGCAGCAGCGCAGCTGGAAAATTGTACCTTTCTCAGTGGCCGACCAGCACCTGGTTGAATCGCTCGCCTCACAAGCCGCCATTGCCCTCACCAACCGCCGCCTGATCAAGCAAATGGAAGACCTGTTTGAGTCTTTCATCAACCTCATCAATGCCGCCATTGACGACAAGTCGCCCTATACCAGTGGCCATTGTGAACGTGTGCCGATGCTGACCATGATGCTGGCTGAGGCGGTCAACCGCACAAACAGCGGGCCGCTCAAGGACTTTGTGATGAGCGAGAAAGACCGGTACGAATTAAAGATTGCCGGCCTGCTGCACGATTGCGGCAAGATCACCACCCCGGTGCACGTGGTGGACAAGTCGACCAAGCTGCATACCCTGTTCGATCGCATTCAACTGCTGGATATACGCTTCGAAGTGCTCAAGCGCGATGCAGAAATTGCCATGCTGCGCGCCATTGCAGCAACTCCCTCCCCTTTTAAGGGGGAGGGTGGGGGAGGGGGTGAAAGTGAAGCGGTCACACCTATCCGTGCCGAGTATGAGGCGCGCATCCGCCAGCTGGATGAAGATCGCGAGTTTTTGCGCCATTGCAATATAGGTTCTGAAAAAATGGCAGAGGCCGATCAAGCGCGTGTGCAGCAGATCGCGGCCTATCGCTGGCGCAACGAGGCAGGTGAGCAGGCCGACTTCCTCAGTCAGGATGAGTTGACTAACCTGACTATACGATCCGGCACGCTGACTGCGGCAGAACGCCAGGTCATCAACCACCATATAGATGTCACCATCAAGATGCTGGAATCATTACCCTGGCCCAAACACCTCAAGAACGTGTCCGAATACGCCGGTGGTCACCACGAGCGTATGGATGGTGCCGGGTATCCCAGAGGACTGACACGTGAGCAGATGTCAGTGCAGGCGCGGGTAATGGGCATTGCCGACATTTTCGAGGCGCTTACCGCCAAAGACCGCCCTTACAAAAAAGGCAAAACCCTGACCGAATCGCTCCATATACTCGGCAAGTTCAAGCTGAATGGCCACATTGATCCTGATTTGTTCGATGTCTTCGTGCGTGAAAAAGTGTACCTGAGCTACGCGCAACAGTATCTCAGTCCAGAGCAGATTGATCGGGTAGACGAGAGCAAGATTCCGGGTTACAGCCAGTGAATGACGAAAGGCAGGCTGACGAAAATTGTCAGTTACCTGACGTAAATTGGCTATTCTAGTGGTGTCTGAGACTAAAACTATTAAAGCCAGCCTGCGAACCCAATAAACACGCGGTGCTATTAAACAGGCTGAGGTGGCACATATCCTGCTTTAATTAAACCGCACACCTCGTGTGTTGTGCTAAACCCTAAAGGAGCATTGAATCATGAAAAAAGTACAAAAAGGTTTTACCCTGATTGAGTTGATGATCGTAGTGGCCATTATTGGTATTCTGGCTGCGGTAGCGATCCCTAACTATCAGGATTATGTGGCCAGATCCAAATTTGCAGCAGCAATGAAGGAGGTGGCTGGCGGTAAACTGGGCTGGGATGCGGTGATGTTGGATGCGCTTACGCCAGCATTGGGCACCGATCCTTCGCTTGGCGAAATTGGTATTGTTGCCACCAACTCGCACACCACCATTGCGATAACTCCGAGCGCAGCTGTAGTTGCAACTGGAACTCCGGCCGGTGATTCTGGCACCATAGTAGGTACCATCAAAGGCGGTCCTGGAACAGTTAATGGCTTGACGATTACCTATACTCGCGCTGGTGCTGCTTCTGCCACTCCTAATCAATGGATTTGCACAACTACTGTTAAACAAAAATTCGTTCCTGGCAAGATGACTGGTGCCGTTGGTGATACTTGTACTGGTGCTGCTTAAGTCAAGTTTTAAAGTCTGGAATAACAACGCCACCTTCGGGTGGCGTTGTTATTACTGCCATCGCACAGTGCGATGCCACCACCGGTTTCAATAATCCCGGAATAATCAGTC
>JANPNS010000228.1:0-6079 GCA_031427575.1 Gallionellaceae bacterium | reverse complement strand
AACAGCTTCGCCAAAACCGGGGGCGCAATACCCGGCCCATTGTCGTTAACGGTCAGCACACAATAAAGATGGCCATCCCGATTTATGTAGCTGGGGGTGGCAACCACAATCTCTCCCTCCTCCTTAATCGCCTCAACTGCGTTCTTGATTAAATTAACCAGAATCTGCTTGAGAATCTTGCTGTCCACCTTTACCTTTGCTACTTCTTCCTGCAGTTGCATTTCAATACGGATTGAGGGGGGGATAAACCCGGTTATCTGAAGGAATTTCACCACATCACTTACCACATGATTAATACCTAGCACTTCCCTGGGTGCATCAATTTTAATTTCGGTCAGTCCACGCAGAATCTGAACGACGTGATCTATCTCCTGGCTGAGGATGGTCACTTCAGCTTGCACCGGTTCTTTTCGCTTGACCTTGGCATCGAGTACAGCAAGATAATTTCTGATGATGGACAGGGGATTACTGGCTTCATGCACCACCCGGCGTGATGCCTGGCGATATTCCTCGGCGATGCGCCCAGCCTCTGCTGCCTTGGTGCGCACCGCATAAATGGCCGCTGCTGCCTGACCGGAAAATGTTCTGAGGGAATTTGAGCGGGCGCGCAGTTCGGCCAGCTGATACGAAGTCGCTGTCCCAATGATGGCGCCCAGACTGTGCTGCCCGGCGAACAACGGCAGGCAAGCGAAGTGTTGCGCATGCAACAGGCGGAATAGTTGTTTCTCGGCCAGGCTGTTCAAGTCAGATGCCGCATCAAGAAATACCACCTGCCGCTGCTCCACCGCAGTGGCCACGATTCCGCCGCCTGCCACAGGGATCGAGAACTCCGAAAAACTTTGCCTGGAAGTTTCCAGCGACACACCGCGCAGGCACTGTGCAATATCGTCCTGCAACAAGAACAGCACATTTTCAAAACCGAATTGCAGCGCGGCTGATTTCGCCACAGCCGACATCAATTCCATTTCGCTGTCGGCACGGGAAAATGATCGCCGCGCCTCAGTGGCAAGAATCACTTGTTGCACTTCATGCACCAGTTTGTCACGGGCATTGCCGTCATCGTTGGCCCGTTTGGAAGGATAAGGCACAGCCATTGCCTGTTCCGTGCCAGCCAGATCAATCTTGAAAAGTTTGGCCGCCTCCTGCACCCGTCCCTCTGTATCAGAGCAGATATTCCGCAACGCAGCCACGTCAAGATTAAACAGCGTTTTCGCGGCACCGATTGCCGGTTCGCTGGCGCCATGACTGGCTATCAGATCCGCAAGCATCACGATGCGTATCAGTGGATGAGCGGCGATAAGCTGTTGCACCGGTTCATGGTGATAGAGCACACTGTCAGCGAGAAAAGAATCCAGATGGAAACGCTCGATCAGCCACGCACCGGCCTCGGCATGGGTAATATGGAGCGTCTGCTGTTCAGCCATACAGAGACCCGCATCATCCACGTGACTCAACAGCATGGAATATTCCGCCGGAGCAGCGGAAAGAAGGGCTAAACGACCCACATCATGCAACAGACCGGCAAGATAGGCTTCTTCCAGATGGGGATAGTCGGTCATTACTGCGATTTTCCGTGCCGCCAGCGCAGCGGTGTAGGAATGCCGCCAGAATCCACGTAGATCTTCGCTGTCGGAATGAGTAAAATCGCTGAATACCTGCGACACTGATTCGCTGATGAGCAGCGACTTGGTGGTATCCATGCCGAGGGCGAGCAAGGCCTGGCGCAGCCCGGGCTTATGGGCAAAGCGAGGGTGGGCAGGGCCATTGGCTGCCGCCAGCACCCGCATGGTAATTGCTGCGTCTTTGGAGATCAGATCAGCGAGGTCGTCCAAGCCCACATCTTCGTCCTGACAGAAATCTATCAGTTTGATCAAGATATGTGGCATTGCCGGTAACTTGGCAATCAAAAGACGGTGACGAATGTCCTGATCCGAATTAATCATCGGATTTTTACCGCGCCAGGCAAGGTCAATTTAACACTGGTAAATATAGCTGCCCACCCCCCAAACACCACAAAACACTACCATTAGTATTTGGGTTGACATTTTATACTATATATAGTCTATTTGCATCACCTTATCTGGATGGACAGATTTGCCCCCCTTGCTGACTACTACTGTGTTGCGCTGACATTGGTTTATAACCACTTGGGCTAATCAGCTAACCACCCTACTCCGCAACGCCCAATTCCGCGCACAACTTTCCCACCATCGTCCGCAACTCGGCCATCTCCGCTTCCAGCCTGGCCACATTCGCCTTGAGCGCAGCGATTTCCCCCACCGTCACGTCGCCCACAGAACCGTTTGCTGATGGGGCAGCGGCAATGCGCTCATCAACAGCAGGTGCGCCGGAAAGTAAATGCGCCCAGCGATTTTCGCGTGCGCCGGGTTGGCGCGGCAATTCCATCACCAAAGCACCTGCTGCGCGCTCGGACAGCTCCACCAAAAAGCTCTCCACCGAAGATATATCGGTGAATTTGTGTAACCGTTCACAGTTAATGCGCAACTCACCTGCCGTCTGCGGCCCGCGCAACATCAGCATGGCAATCAGGGCGGTGGACTGAGTCGGAATGTTCAGCACACGCTCGGTGTTGTGCGCATAGCGCGCCACCCGTCCCCCGCTCGACTCGATCACCAGCGACATAAACCGCAAACTATCCACTGCCGCTTGCACCTCGGATTCACTGGCTTCGATGATCGGATCGCGGCTGGTCTTCTGGTTGCAGCCTGAAATCAGGCTGTTCAATGTCATGGGATAAGTGTCCGGCACGGTGCGTTGCTTTTCGGCAAGTACACCAAGGACACGGGTTTCCAGCAAGGAGAGCACGCGCAGTGAGGAAGACATCGGTATGTGCAGTAAAGTAATGGCGCGAGATTATGATGGGCTAAGCTGGACGAGTCAATTTGACGTTGACTGTTACCGACCCAATCAAGACGAACAACTCACCTCCAGTTTGCGCGCCCAATCCGGCGCGGGTGCGGCATAGCTTTCCATGCCCGGTTGTTCGTCATAAGGACGGCTGAACAGGTTCAGCAAGCGGTCCACCTCGGAAAAATCTCGCTCCTGCTCGGCCTTGCTGATGGCGATTTGTGCCAGATAATTGCGCAGGATGTATTTCGGATTGACCTTGTCCATACCTTGTTTGCGCTCGGCATCCGGGATGGATTCGCTACGCAAGCGCGCGCGGTAGCTATCGGCCCAGACATCGAACGCAGCACAGTCAATAAACTGATCGCGTAGCTCGCTGTTCATCTCGCCCGGCGCGGACTTGAACTGACTAAAGCTGCGAAACAGATTGGTGTAGTCGAGTTCGCTCACACGCATCATTTCCAGCAGCGCTGCGATCAGCTCAAAATCTTTCAGGCCGTCGTAGCTCAGCCCGAGTTTGTGGTCCATCAATTCTACATAGCGCTCGGAAAAAATCTGACCGTAGCCAGCCACAATCGTTTGGGCTTCCTCAACCGGAATGAGCGGCGTCAATGCCTGCGCCAGCGCGGCCAGATTCCACTGGGCAATGTGCGGCTGCTGGTCATAGGCATAGCGCCCGCCATCATCGGAATGATTGCAGATATAGCCGGGGTCGTAGGTTTCCATGAAACCGAACGGGCCGTAGTCGAAGGTCAGCCCCAGTATGGACATATTGTCGGTGTTCATCACGCCATGCGAGAAACCCACCGCCTGCCACTGGGCGATGAGCTGCGCGGTGCGCGCCACCACCTCATGCAGGAAGCGCGAGTATTTGTCCGGCAAGCCGGGCAAATGCGGAAAATGGCGGGCGATGACGTAGTCGGCCAGCACGGCAATCGGCTGGTGCTGCCCACGGTAATAAAACACCTCGAACGAGCCGAAGCGCACATGCGATGGCGCAAGGCGGGTAATGACGGCTGCCGTTTCAACCGTCTCGCGAAAAACTTTTTCATCGCTGCCCACAATACACAGCGCGCGGGTGGTGGGAATGCCGAGGCCATGCATGGCTTCCGAGCACAGATATTCGCGGATGCTGGAGCGCAGCACGGCACGGCCATCGCCATGGCGCGAATACGGTGTCTGCCCTGCCCCCTTGAGCTGCACATCCCAATATTCACCCGCGCTGTTTTTTATTTCACCCAGCAATAGCGCGCGACCATCGCCCAGTTGCGGCACAAATTGACCGAACTGGTGACCGGCATAGAGCATCGCCAGCGGCTCGCTGCCGGGCAGTAAACGGTTGCCGATAAAATATTGCGCGAACTCCGGATGCAGTGCTTCGTCCTCATCCATGTCAATTAATGCAGCGGCATTCGCATTAAAGGTAACCAGATAGGGATCCGGTAGCGCAACAGGATTAAGGCGGCTGTGAAAAGTATCCGGCAGCCGCGCAAAGGTGTTATCGAAATTGAGTTGCTCAAGTTTTATTCATGACAGTTGCTATTCCACTTCACTCAAAACCCCATTGCCAAACAACAAGGCGCAACGAACCTTTTTGTTTGCATATACGGCCTGCATGGCAGCGCGATACTCCTGCATCTGCGCGCGGTAGCGCTCGGACTTTGCTTGCTCGCCGATCTTGTAATCCAGCAGCCACACTTCGTCGTCAAATTCCACCAGTCTGTCTATGCGGCGCACCTCACCGCGTGCATTGACATAGGGCATTTCGTTGCATGCCACGTGGTAATGCTGCGGATCGAAGTAACGTTGGAGCGCTGGGTGCGCCAACAGTTCATGTGCCTGTTGCCAGAGCGCGTCGATTTCACCTGCGGGGATGCCGCATTGAATTTGCAGCGCTGCCTTGTCCGCCGCAACGTGTGGAGACGCAAGATGTTGTAGCAACGCATGCAGCCAGATACCTTGCTGTTGCGCTGTGGTAGCAGCCACTATACGCTGCCCGGTAGGAATAGGACGCCGCAACGCGTCATCAATCCGCTCTCCTGCGACTGCCGCTTCACAGTCGGATGAGCGCACCAAACCCAATAGCGGATTACTACCCTGCTGCTCCACCGCCGCTGCGATGCGACCATACCAGGATGCCTCATCCAGCTCGCCATTGCCGCTCACCAGCAGCGCCTGTTTGGCGCGCGTCATAGCGACGTAAAGCAGATTCATTTCCTCGCGCTGCGCATATTTTTCGTCGGCATCAAAATATTTCATTCTCTTGACACCACGCCCGCGCTTGTCGGTGAATAGCGAAAAATGCGCCGGGCGCGGCGCGTTGGGTGGCCAGTCGAGCAGCACGCCGTAGCTATCCGCCTTGCGTTGCGTGTCGTTGGCGTCCAGCAACCACACGATGGGCGCTTCCAGCCCCTTGGCCTCGTGCACAGTGTAAATCCGCAGCGCGTTGCCCACTTCGCCCACCTTGCCTTCATCCGGCGATTCGCTGTCGCTGGCATGGCGCAATTCGTCAAGCTCGGACAGGAAGCGCGGCAGGCTGGGATAGCGCCCGGCATCTACATTCAGTGCAATTTCAATGAATGCTTGCAGGTTGGCGCGCACCGTTTCGCGCAGTTCCAGCGGCAACGCTGCAGCATAGCGCCGCGCCAGATCGCCCTCGAAATAAATGCGGTCGAGCAGATCGTGCACCGGCAATTTATCGGCCAGTGCCAGCCAGCCTTGCAGCAGGTGGTGGGCGCGTTGCAGTTGCGGCGAGGCGGCGTTGCTTTCGGCAGCACTTTTCAGACGCGACCACCAACTGCCGCTTTCTGCATCCTGCACCAGCAACATCAAATCATCATCGGAGCAAGAAAAAATCGGCGAGCGCAGCGTTTGCGCCAGCTCCAGATCGGCGAACGGGGTGATAAGAAAAGTCAGCAGCGCCTGTATATCTTCCGCTTCCAGCGTGTCGAGCAGCCCGCCGCGACGCGACGTCAAAAATGGGATGTGGCGCGCGCGCAAGGCGTGTTCGTACACGCGCAGATGGATACGCTTGCGCACCAGCACCATGATGTCGCGGTACTCGGCGCGGCGCGGCGTGCCGTCCTGATCCTGTACGCTCCAATGCGCCACGATGTCGGCGATTTGAGCGGCAAATTGTTCCGCCTCAAGTTCGCGTTCGCCGCTTTGTTTTTCTTCACGCGGAGTGATGAGCGGATTGCGCAATTCCAAT
>JANPNS010000227.1:0-4435 GCA_031427575.1 Gallionellaceae bacterium | reverse complement strand
CTGATTATCCCAACGCAGGCGCATGCGTTTGCCGGCCAGATTGACCTGTGCCAGCTCCACCCCCGGGGTGTGCTGCATGGCGCGTTCGATCAGCCACACACAGGCCGCGCAGTGGATACCCTCGACCAATAAGTGAATATCACGCGATTCACCCTGGCTGGTTATGAATTCCTGCTGGACTTCATCGATGTCGTAAATCTCGATGTCTTTGGGGGGAGGGGGGGGCGGAGCCAGCAGCACGCCCTCCGGAGTGCGCTGATAGTAACCCTGCAAACCAGCCGCAAAAATCGCCGCGCATACCGACTGGCAACCGAAACAGCAAAACTGGCACGGTTTTCCGGCAAGCTCGCTGTGATAGAGTACATCACTCGGGATAGCCAGCCCGCAATGAAAACAGGCGGTCAGCCCATTCTCCGCGTGATGCATGGTCATTCTGCCGTTAACTGGATTTATTGTGGCGGCAGCACATAGACGTTGCGCACTGTCTCAGACACGTCCTTGCCTAGCCTTGCCTGGGCAGTCAACGTCCATGCCCCTTCCATCGGAAAATTTATTGCTCCCTGGTAATTGCCCGCAGCCACCTCATGCATCGCCACATTAAAATCGGCTTTCGAGTCAGAAGGCCGGTAAGCGAACAGTGTCACTTGGGCGCCTTGTAGCGGTTTACTGGCACCATCTTTCAAGATAAATTGGTAGGTACCCGTTGAGCCGAGCAGGTAGGTGACTGCATTGCCGACCAGAGTCGATGGAACGAGCAACTGCATATCCCAGCCCAGCGCCTTGCGCGCTTGCATTTGCTGCAAAATGGTAGATTCAAACTTGCGGCCCTTTTCGTAGTAATCCTTATCCACCAAATTTGGCTTATCCTTGGTCGTGATGAAAAGCAAAACAGAGCTGCCAGAAATGCCAAAAATAATCATTCCGATCAACACGCCCAACCATTTTTTAGATACTCTCGGTGCTGCTTGCATGACAATCTCCTTGTATACGCCAGTTACTCTTTGGCTGGCGCGTTATTACTGGTTTCGTGCTCAGTGGATTCGTGCTGCGATAATGGTGCATTAAATCTGGTTTCATACTCAGCGACGTTTTGAGCATCGTCTTGGTCCTGTACTCGAAAAATAATTTTAGTGATTTCACTGTCTATGCCGCTTTCAGGAGCTTTGACATGGATGGTGTAAGCGGTATCCTTGCCATGGCGCACCAGTAAAGGTTGCTCGGCACCGATTACCTGATACCCTCTTAACACGGTTTTGACCGACACCAGTACATACCGATCCTGTTCCAGTTTATTCACCACTTTCAGGTCGTATTTGTTTTGTATGATTTCACCGCTTAACTCAGTAAATAAAGGCTGCCGTTCTGGAATAACTCTGAGTTTAAGCGCCCCCAGGTGCGTCAAGCCGTATACTATGCCGCTCAATGCCAGAATGAAAATAATCATATAGATAATCGGGCGCGGGTGCTGGTAAAGTTTTTTCACAGTGCGGCCTTCTATTTCGTCCAGCGAAGCGTAGCGGATCAGTCCCTTCGGGCGACCGATTTTTTCCATCACCGAATCACACGCATCTATACACAGGCCACAAGTGATACAGCCAATCTGCTGCCCATCGCGAATATCCACACCGGTCGGACATACTTGGACACACTGAAAACAAGCTATACAATCGCCATTAGCGCCCTGCGTGCCGACTTCACTATGCTGATGCAACTTGCTGCGCGGTTCCCCACGTCTGAAATCATAGGTGGGTAATATGGTTTGCGTATCCAACATTACTGCCTGGATACGCGCGTATGGGCATAGCCAGAAACATACTTGCTCACGCATGAACCCCGCCAGGAAATAAGTTCCGCCAATAAACAAGAGCAATACAACTAATGGGACTAGCGATAAATTAAAGTGAGTCAGGCTGTGCCAGTACTCATATGAATCAGTGAACCATACCGAGAAACTCACCCCGGTCAATACGGCTATCACCAGCCATATCGCATGTTTGGTTGCTTTAATGCGTATCTTGCGTGCATCCAGCGGAGCAGCATCCAGCCTGCGCCGCTGGTACGCATTACCCTCCAGCCTCTCCTCTACCCAGGTAAACGCGTCGGTCCAAACGGTTTGAAAACAAAAATAACCGCAAAACACTCGCGATGCCACAGCCGTAACGGCGAACAACGTCATTGCCAGCAATAGCAATAGCAACGATAGCATCCACATGTCCTGTGGCATGACGGTAATGCTGAAAAAATGGAATTGGCGATCAGGTATGTCAAACAATATTGCCTGCTTGTCGCCCCAACGCAAATAGGGTACTAAAAAAAATCCCAACCACAACGATGCGGTGATATATTTGAGAGTCCGAAAGCGCCCCGGCATACGTTTGGCATGGGTGGTTTTACCTCCCATGTTAACCTGCCACTGTTCCATTTCCTGATACAGCCCAGTGACATCGCTGATTTTGCTTTGCTCGACATGATTATTCACCACAGAGCTCCCAGTTTCATATTGCGTCTATTCTGCATATGCACCCTCACTATAACAGCCAAGGCACTTGTGGGCACCTCTAAAAATCCAAACCCCGTCGCGATACTGCGTTGCTCAAAAAATTTTAACGCTTACATATCAAACATATGCGGCGCGCTAAAATTTATTTCGCGCCTTGTCTCGCTTAGGATTTTGAATTTTTAGAGGCGCCCTTGTGTAGAACCAAGACGGCGAAAGAAAAAGGAGGAGAGCAATCTCCTCCTTTTTCATTATCCAACCAGATTTATTTACCTTTTTTTTCCGCACTCTTAGTTGCTTGCCTGGCTATGATATAGAACAATCCAAACAAAACCACAACTGAACCAGCGACACAGATAATCACTGCCCAGAACACCATATCTTGATTCATCGTTCACTCTCCTTTTAAAAAACCCCACATCAGATTGCTCTGTGCGGGGCCGAAGTTTACTTGGTGGCCAGTGTTGCTGAACCTGCTGTTTGACCACCACCGAAACGGTACACATAAACGGCCAGTTTCTTGATTTCCGTTTCACTCAGCTTGCCGGCCGCCTTGAAGCTAGGCATGATTGCCACACGAGTCTGCGGGTCGCCGGAGTTCACACCATAGGTAATGGTGCGCTTGATGGCTGCAACGGATCCGTCAAAACGCCAGATCTTGTCGGTCAGGTTGGCGGAACCCATGGCCTGCATTCCTTTACCATCTTCTCCGTGGCAGGCTGTGCAGCCTTTTTCCGCGAACAGCGGGGTCGAAGTTGGATTGCTTTGCGAAACCGCATTGGCCAGTGTGTCAATCTCCGCCTCGGTCAAGATTTCCTTGTGCGCGACCATAATGCCTTGACGACCACCGGTGATGGTTTCATGGATGCTGTCAATTGTGCCGCCATACAGCCAGTCATCATCGCGCAGAATCGGCGCCATGAAACCGTCGGTACCGCGACCCATGCTGCCCACGCCATTTGTGCCGTGACAGCCAGCGCAGTTATCGCCAAACAGCACCTTGCCTGAACGGGTAATGTACTCAGACAAATCACGGTCAGCCAAAATCGCGGCCGGTGTCATACCCTTGATTTTGTCTTCAAAAGGCTTACGCACAGCATCAATTTCTTTTTCGTCTTCTATTCTTTCACGGATCGCGGTCCAGTACTGCCCATCGTTAAAAATGTTCAGACCTTTCCAGTGGTCGCCCGCCAGCGAAATCGGCACCGATGGATAGATCAACCAGTAAACTACCACCCAAAGGGCACTGGCGGTCAGGCCTATCATCCACCACTTGGGCGGCTGATTGGTATAGTCTGCTAAATCATCATCCCAAACGTGGCCGGTGGTTTGTACGCCGGATGATTCGTTGTGTTTCTCACTCATTTTTTCTCTCCCATGTGTGTATGGTCGTCTTCTTCAAACGGGAGGTTACGTTGCGATTCCAACGTAACCTTGTTTTTAGGATTGAATACCCAGAAGTAGATGTAGACCATCGCCGCTGCGGCCAGCAGGGTTAACACAACGCCCTGCCAGTCGTTCAGCGTCATCGCATTTACATCCATCCCCAGGTATTCAAGTATTTTTGCCATGCTAGTCGCCAACGGTGTCGTCGTCGCGGTAGTTGACACCTTCCTGGAATTTAATCATCGTGCCCAACACCTGCAAAAAGGCAACGACAGCTTCCATTTCAGTTTTGCCTGCCACCGCAGCAGCCCCACCGCTAATATCTTCGTCGGTGTAAGGAGCCGGATAGAACGGCATGTTGCGCATGGCTTTCATGGTGTTAACCACCTCAACCGGATCAACCATCCGCTTTTCCAGGAAGAAAAAGTTGGGCATAATCGACTCGGGCACGACGTCACGCGGATACTTCAAATGGCGGATATGCCATTCATCCGAGTATTTTCCGCCCACCCGCGCCAAATCCGGCCCGGTACGCTTGGAACCCCATTGGAA
>JANPNS010000226.1:0-5444 GCA_031427575.1 Gallionellaceae bacterium | reverse complement strand
CCGTGCTCTGCCGCTAGCAACGCAGCGCGTTCTTCGGCGCGACCAGCAGTGGCGGAAAAGTCGGTGGCGGCCAGGAAGGTGGTGATCGGTTTCATGCGGAAGCCTCGTTTTCTCGTAATTCCATACATGGACGCCCACTATTTGCCAAGCTTTCAATCAATAATTTTGAGCAGGTAAAGATTGCAGCCAACCATCCGGACTTTAAGTGAGGCATTGCCCCTGTCCCTGATGGAATCCGCTGAATGACCCCTCATCATTTCTGCGCACTCTGGGTGCGTTGGAATAAGCAGGTTTAAGCCACTCACGGTCTGACCAGTCTCGCCGTCATTTCATCATTGCCTGTGCAATCGGTGGAAGCTTTACTCCTTAAACTCGTTATCAATACGTATCGTGCTGATACGCGCCTATTCGTCCGGCCTGATTAGGCCACGGTAGCCTTAGCTGCCGGGGTGTAACCCGGTTCATATGTTTTACCCTTGGCCAGCAATGCCCAGATAATGCGGGCATTCTTGTTGCACCAAAGGTAGGCAATCCGCATCCAGCCTGCGGCTGGGCGGAATTGACATCGCAAGCGCACCCTACATGGTTATTGTTGCTTTAAAATAGAATTGGAATAACACATATGCTGCGTCGCAATTTTTTGCTCGCGCCTTGCCTGACTTATAACCAGCCACTTGGCTACCGTCTTTTGGTAGCCAAGTGGAATGGCTAGTAGTTTCATCAGAAACTTGAATTTTTAGAGGGCCCTTATCACTAGACTGGCAGTTGAATTCGCTTCCAGGCGCGGTGATTTATTGCTTTGTTTTTTGCGACATGGCGACTAAAGCCTGGCGAGCTTGCTGTGCGTCCAGCACCATTTGGTCGAAATCAAAGCGCCATATTTTGCCATCGGCGCGCACGTCCATGCCATCACAGTCTATGCCCAGCATCTCCACATCCAGCACCTCACAGTGATGGATGTGCTGGCAGTAGCGGCGCAAGGCATCCCTATGCTCGGCATTCATATGCGCGATCACATCGGGCTCCTGCTCGATTAACGGGTAGGGTGGCACTAAATAGCTGTCCGCCTCTACCCAATGAATTTTTCCAAAACCGCCAATGAAACGTAACGCTTGCGGCACGATGCGGTAGAAGGAAAAATCGTGCATGGCAAAATAACTGGCCGCTTGCGGGAAATAGCGCAGGTAGCGCGTTCCAGACTGGTTTTTATCTGCAATGATTTGTGCCGTACCCAACACGGTAACGCGCCCTTGTGTCTGGATGTTTGAGTCGTTCTGGCTATGCGTGATAAGGCTCACGCGCGAGTCATGCTGGATATTCTTGGTATGTTCCGCCAGCGTGCTGATGAGTATGAGCAGGCTGCCGTCATGATCGACCAGATAGGGGGTAATGGAACCGAATGGATGTCCATTGAATTTTTTTGACAGGGTGCACAACGCGCCATAAGCGTGGCCGCGCAATAGTTGTCTGGCTTCGCGGGCGTTATTCATACGGCCAGTTTCAATGCAGTCTGCGCCAGCCGCTTGCCTAGTGCGATGCAAAGTACCTTTTCTTCTTCGCCGATCGGCTGGTCGTTGGCCAACCCGGCCACATGGCTCGCGCCGTAGGGGGTGCCGCCTTGCCGGGTGGAGGAAAGCGCTGGCTCGGAATATGGCAAACCGACAATCACCAAGCCGTGGTGCAACAGCGGCAGCATCATGGACAGCAACGTGCTTTCCTGCCCGCCATGCATGGTGCCAGTCGAGGTAAACACGGCGGCAGGCTTGCCTACCAGTGCATGCTGCATCCACAGCGCGCCGGTACCACCCCAGAAATACTTCATGGCAGCGGCCATGTTGCCAAAGCGTGTGGGACTGCCCACGGCGATGCCTATGCACTCTTCCAGGTCGCGCTGCTCGGCGTAAGGTGAACCATCACCAGGAATGCCAGGTGCTGTAACCTCGCATACGGTAGAAACTTTGGGTACCGTGCGCAGCCGCGCCTGCACACCCGGCACTTGCGCCACGCCGCGCGCCACCAATTGCGCCATTTGACGTACTGCACCGTGTTCGCTGTAGTACAGTACTAAAATTTCCTTGTCGGGTATCATGTGCCCATTATATTTCAGTTATTGCAACTTGAAAAATGACATGAAAAAAACCTTGACTGATTTGCGGCATTTTCTGCGCTTCATCCTTACCCGCTTCAACCAGGATCACTGCGCAGAAACGGCGGCCAGTCTGACCTTCACCACACTATTGTCGCTGGTGCCGCTGATTACCATCGCGCTGACGCTGACTTCTGCATTTCCGGTATTCGCCGACTTTTCCGGGCAGATCAAGAGTTATCTGCTCGGCAACATGCCGTCGGAAACCGGAGCCAGAATAATTTCGCAGTACATGGAACAATTCGCCGAAAGTGCCGCCAAGTTGACTGCGGTGGGCATCGTGTTCCTGGCATTTACCGCAATGTTAATGATGCTCACCATAGACAATGCTTTCAATAAAATCTGGCGTGTGTCGCGTCGGCGTACTTGGGTGCTGAGCATATTAACCTATTGGGCGGTATTAACGCTGGCTCCAGTGCTGGTTGGTGGCAGCCTGTCATTGACATCATGGCTGGTTGGTGTGTCAACAGGCCATGCCAGGCAAGTTCCGGCTTTTGGCATGGTAATGCTAAAGGTCGTGCCGGTGCTGCTCACAGCTACCGCTTTCACACTGTTATTCCGGGTTGTGCCAAATCGCTTCGTCCCCATGCGCCATGCCATTATTGGAGGCGTTGTGGCAGCTGTGGCATTTGAATACATGAACCGCACTTTTGCATTTTACATCGCCAATTTTACGACTTACCAGCTGGTGTATGGCGCATTTGCCAGCATTCCGATTTTCCTGCTATATATCTATCTATCCTGGCTCACCGTTTTGCTTGGCGCAGTGATTGCCGCTTCGCTGTCGCACTGGCGCGGCGGCTCCATCAAATCGCTGCTCGCGCCTACTCAACTCTATTATGCGCTGCGCATTCTCAAGACAATGAGCGAAGGCATGCGCAGTGGCACTGTGGTGAGTTTGCCAATGTTATCCAGACAGTTGCGCATCGGATTTGATCCGCTTGAACAAATCCTGGAAAAACTGGAGCAGATCAACATCGTGCGTAAACTCTCGCAGAGTGGCTGGTCCTTGATACGCGACGTGGCATATGTGCAAGCTGGTGAATTGTTCAGACTATTCGTATTCGATCCAGCCAGCCTTCCGGCACCGCAAGACGAAACAGAAACCAGTACTTGGGTAACAAACCTGGTGAATCATTATTCGGACATGAATGAAATTTCACTGGCTGATCTGTTTGGCAAGATCGGCGGATCCAGTGCCAGCGCCCCTTAATTCCATTGCTGTTTTAAAGGTGGCACGCAATGGAATAGCTTGCCCTGTGCCTGCTTTTGCGCTTAAATGCGCGCCGGCTGGTAAGTCGCGTCTGGCCAAGGTCATACTGATGATCATGATTGTGACCTTGTGCGAAGAGGCACTGAACATGCAAATTGGCTCGCCCATTGGCTTGCTCTATCTGGGTGGCAGCATCGCCTTGATTGCGTTAGCGCTGTATTTATCTCATGCGGCGGATCATGATTCAAAAAACAAAGAAGACACACACAATAAGCAGTGAGGAGAAGCATTGATGAAATTGGTACGCGCTGCATGGGTCGCCAGCTTGTTGATGTTTGCGCTGGATGCGGCAGCGGCAGGATTCGCCCTGACAGACACCAAGGGGCGCGTGCACCATTTATCCGATTATCGCGGCAAATGGGTGCTGGTAAATTTCTGGGCGACCTGGTGCCCGCCCTGTCTGGAAGAGATTCCAGACCTCATCAGCCTGCATAACGCGCACAAAGACAAGGATCTGGCCGTAATCGGCATATCACTGGATGCTGCGTCTGCAAAAAAAATAGTGCTGAACTTTATTAAAACAAATGGAATAACCTACCCCATCGTGCTGGGTGATTATAAAATGGCGGCTCAGATTGGTAAGATTGAGGGCTTGCCGTCTTCCTATCTATATGACCCGACTGGCAAGCTGGATAGCTATCGGGCTGGCATCATCACACGCGAAAGTATCGAAGCGCATATAAAAGGCAGAAATAAAAAATAATTAAAGGGCACCTCTAAAATCAGTCAGCACTCTCAAGGGCACCTCTAAAAATCCAAACTCCGTCGCGATACTGCGTTGCTCAAGAAATTTTAACGCTTACATATCAAAATAGATGGGTTGCGCGGACTTTATTTCGCGCCTTGTCTCGCTTAGCATTTTGAATTTTTAGAGGTGCCCTCAATAGGCTTAACGAACTGACAATTGACCGTCAACTTTACCTGACTGGGTATAGCGGGTCGGAGTGTTGCTCCAGTACTTTCTCCATGCGGTACGCACCAGGTTGGGATACCCCGGCCTGCCCAGGCTGCCGTTGTAGCGACCGAGGGCGCGGTACAGATCGCCTTTTTCCTTGTCTATATAGTGGCGCAGGATGGTGCAACCGTAGCGCAAATTGGTGCGCAGGTGAAACAGGTTGTCTCCGCTAGCGCCGATTTCCTTTATCCAGAATGGCATTACCTGCATGTATCCGCGCGCCCCCGCACTGGATACGGCATATTTTCTGAAACCGGCTTCCACCTCTATCAGCCCCAGCACCATCAGCGGATCCAGCCCGGCACGCTTGGCTTCATAATGCACAGTCTTGAGAAAATCCATGCGGTAAGCTTCATCCGGAATACGTTTCTCAATACGGCGCGACATATCAACCAGCCACAGTTCTTTCTCCTGTGGCGAATCAAATACCGGATTGGGCGCGGCATGGTCAGAAACTGCGCGCTGCAGAACGGCGCGCACACTTGCGGAAAGCGGTTGATAGGCTTGCGCGCCACCCTGCGCTGCGCTAGTGAAAAGCAAGCCCGCAGCCAGCAAAGGCAGGGTAATGAAATGCGAAAAATGGCTTTGGGTCAGTCGCATAATTTTGATTGTACTAACTTGACAATATCTTGCAAGGGGATATGTTGCGCTTCTGCATCGCAACGACCCTGATATTCAACCATCGGTACTTTCTGGCTCAGTCCGCGATCACCGATTACGATGCGGTATGGAATACCGATCAGCTCCAAATCGGCAAACATGACACCGGGACGTTCATCGCGGTCATCCAATAACACTTCGATGCCTGCAATAGCAGAAAGTTCGGCGTAAAGCCGTTCCGCAGCGTTGCGCACCGCCTCGCTTTTCTTCATGCCGATGGGCGCAATCGCTATATGAAACGGAGCCATGCTGGCCGGCAGGGTGATGCCGCGCTCGTCGTAATTCTGCTCGATGGCGGCAGCGACGATACGCGACACGCCTATGCCGTAACACCCCATTTCCATAAATTGCGCCTTGCCGTTTTCATCCAGGAAAGTGGCATTGAGCGCTTCGGAATACTTGGTGCGCAA
>JANPNS010000225.1:0-2423 GCA_031427575.1 Gallionellaceae bacterium | reverse complement strand
ATTATTCTCCCATGATAGCTGCACTTGTCACCATGCTCATCGCCACTTTTTTGGTCTATGGCAAGGTGGGTAAAAATATCCCGGATATTCCGAATGAGCGCTCACTGCATACCGAGCCTATCCCGCGCGCTGGAGGAGTTGCCTTGATGGCAGGCATTTTGTCCGCATGGGCATTAATGATACTGTCGCTGGCTTGGTGGGTGGTGTTGCCTCTGTTGATTTTATTTGTTGTTTCCCTGGTGGACGACATGCGCGGCCTGCCGGTAAGCCAACGTCTGCTGGCGCATACTGCGGCAGCCGCCGTTCTGGTCATCGGCTCCGGCATGGTGGCCCAGGGTGTCGCGCTGGCTGTTATCGTGCTGCTATGCGTAATCTGGATGACCAATCTTTATAATTTTATGGATGGCTCAGACGGCTTGGCCGGCGGCATGACGTTCTTCGGCTTCACCATGTATGGCATGGCCGCGCTGATGCATGGCGATGACACGCAGGCGATGTTGAATTTCTCCATTGGTGCGGCGGCGTTGGGGTTTTTGTATTACAACTTCCATCCGGCCCAGGTATTCATGGGCGATGCCGGATCTATTCCATTGGGATTTCTGGCGGCTGCCATGGGCTTGTGGGGCTGGCAGCAGGCGCATTGGCCCGGCTGGTTTCCGCTGCTGGTATTTTCCCCGTTCATCATGGATGCCACTGTTACCTTGCTCAAGCGCACGCTCAGGCGCGAAAAAATCCAGCAGGCGCACCGCGAGCATTACTATCAGCGCCTGGTGCAGATAGGCTGGGGACATCGCAATACCGCATTGTTCGGGTATGCCTTGATGTTTGCGGCGGGCGCATCCGCTATCTGGGGGTTGCGCCAATCTGCCGAATTCCCTTGGCCGCTGTTCCTGATATGGGGTGCTATCTACGCAGCTCTTATGCTGGCTCTGGATAATCGCTGGACGGCATTTCAGCGGGAGCATCATGGCTAAGCTGGATCTGCGCACACTGCTGGCCATGTTGCACGACCTCGCGGCGGCAGTATTGGCCTGGAGTCTGGCTTATTTGTTGCGCTTTAATTTCGAGCTGCCGCCCAATTTCACAACCGATATGCTGCGCACCCTGGTTTGGATAGCACCATTGCAAATCGTGATTTTCTGGCGCTTCGGTTTATATCGCGGGCTGTGGCGCTATGCCAGCGTGAATGACTTGCGCCGCATCTTTTTGGCGGTGCTGTCGGCAGCCGCACTGATTCCTCTAGTGTTGTGGATGTTCCGTATAGAAGCTGTGGTGCCGCGTTCAGTGCTGGTAATTAACCCTGTCCTGTTGCTGCTGGTTATGGGGGGAAGCCGTTTAATCTATCGCCTGTGGAAAGAGCAAGGCTTGTACCGCGATATTAAATTGCTGGGCGAGCCGGTGCTGGTGCTAGGCGCAGGCGATGCAGCCGTGGGCTTGTCCAAGGAACTGGCGCGCAGCCGCGACTGGCGGCTGGTCGGCTTCCTCGATGATGATGCGGATAAGCACGGACGCATTCTCAACGGGATTAAGGTGCTGGGTGCACTGGAGTCGTTGCCGCAGTGGGTGGAACGTCTGCGCGTCGGCCAGGCCATCATTGCCCTGCCGTCAGCCGCACACCAGGTGCGCAAGCGTGCCATCGATCTATGCAATCAGGCCGGGATCAAGGTACTGACTGTGCCCTCGTTCGATGATTTGCTCAGCGGGCGTGTGGCCATTTCGCAATTGCGCGCTGTGGAACTGGACGATCTGCTGGGGCGCGACCCGGTGCAACTGGATGATGCCGGATTGCACGGGTTGCTGAGCGGCCAGGTGGTGCTGGTCACTGGCGCGGGCGGCTCGATCGGTTCGGAACTGTGCCGCCAGATTGCGCGCTTCCAACCACACACTTTGGTGTTGTTCGAGTTGAGTGAATTTGCGCTGTACAGCATGGAGCAGGAGTTGACCGGAAAATTTCCCGGTTTAACCATCGTCTGTCTGATAGGGGATGTGCGCGATGCCAAACGTCTTGATCAAATATTTGATGAGTACAAGCCCACTGTAGTTGTTCACGCGGCCGCGTACAAGCATGTTCCGCTGATGGAGCAGCACAACGCCTGGCAAGCGATACGAAATAACGTGCTAGGCACATGGACGGTGGCCACTGCCGCGCAACGCCATGGCGTGACCAAGTTTGTGCAGATTTCCACCGACAAGGCCGTTAATCCGACCAACGTGATGGGGGCGAGCAAGCGCCTTGCGGAGATGGTGTGCCAAGGTCTGCAGGCACCCTCTCCCCAGCCCCTCCCCCCGAGTGGGAGGTGCTTTATTTCTCCCCTCCCCCCCGGGGGGAGGGGTTGGGGAGAGGGTCAGATACGGCGAAAGCAGGAGGCACTCGCTTTGTCATGGTGCGCTTCGGCAACGTGCTGGGCAGCACCGGCAGCGTC
>JANPNS010000224.1:0-7736 GCA_031427575.1 Gallionellaceae bacterium | reverse complement strand
TCTTGCTCGGCTCATCACCTTTGTTGATGCAGAAAGGTATGAGTGAAAGTCTTACAGGTCGCTATGAATTGATTCGCGTTACACACTGGTCTTTCCTTGAAATGCATGAAGCCTTCGACTTTGATCTGGAAGACTACATTTACTTCGGCGGCTATCCCGGCAGCGCCACTTACATTCGCGACGAGCCGCGTTGGCGCAACTATGTTAATGACAGTTTGATTGAACCGAGCATAGAGAAAGATATTTTGATGATGACGCGGGTTGATAAACCGGCGCTACTCAAACAACTGTTTCACCTTGGCTGTAATTACTCAGGGCAGATATTTTCGTACACCAAGATGCAGGGGCAGCTTCAGGATGCGGGAAACACAGTAACTTTGGCGCATTATCTTGATCTGCTGGGTAATGCTGGTTTGATTTACGGCTTGCAGAAACATGCCGGGCAGCAACATCGGCGACGCGCATCTTCGCCAAAATTTAATGTGCTAAATAATGCCTTGATGTCCGCTGGGTCGGGTTATACCAAGGCAGAAGCCAAAGCAGATCGAAGCTATTGGGGGCGTTTAGTGGAGAGTACAGTGGGCGCGCATTTATACAATACCGGTCACCCTGACTGCAACCTCTACTACTGGCGCGAAGGTTCACGCGAAGTCGATTTTGTAATTGAGCGTGGCAAGAAACTTACTGCCATCGAAGTGAAGAGTGGGCCTTCTTCAGGCCATGCCAGTGGGCTCGACGTATTTGAAGAAAACTTCGGCAAGTGCCGGAAACTACTAGTTGGCGAAGGTGGCATCCCACTGGTGGAATTCCTCTCCTACCCGGCGGAGCACTGGCTTTGAGCGAGACGGCAAAACCTTATCTCGTCCGGCGCACCTGTACGCGAAAATCCAGCAATGCAGATGAACAGGGAAGCCACCCGTTGGAATCCTATCGGAAATTGCCTGCCTATGTGCTACTTGGCGATCCGGGTGCAGGCAAGACAGCGGCATTCGAGCGGGAAGCGGAAGAATCTGGAGGCAAATATATCAAGGCACGCGTCTTCGCCGCGTTTAAGCCAACTGCGGAAGATAAAGGAAAGACATTGTTCATAGATGCACTGGATGAGATGCGCGCAGGCGAGGGAGACGGCTGGACATCGCTTGCTCAAGTAAGCAAACGTCTGGAAGAGTTAGGCTGTCCTCGTTTCCGTCTTTCCTGTCGCGAGGCGGACTGGCTGGGTGAGAGCGATAGCGCAGCCCTTAAGCGCGTATCGCCAAATGGCGATGTTGTTGCATTACACCTCGACCCGCTGAGCAATAGTGACGTTATCGAAATCCTACATCACAAAGACAGCGTACCCGATCCGGGCGAATTTGTACGCAAGGCTGGCGAACACAGGCTAGGCGAACTGCTGCACAATCCACAAACATTGAATCTGCTGGTGGAGGCCGTCGGCGGAAACGAGTGGCCGCAAAGCCGCAAGGAAATTTACGAAATGGCATGCCGCCAACTCATGCGTGAGGAAAGCCGTGCACACCGGGATGCCAAGCGTAAAAAACATCACTCCCCCGAGAGTTTGTTGGATGCTGCGGGCTACCTGTGTGCCATTCACCTGCTATCCGGGATTGCCGGTTTCGCACTGGATGAAGATGCAAGCGACGATCAACACTACTACTGGAATGAGCTGACAGCGCAAAACTTGCCCTTACTTCTTGCTTTGAAAACCAATCTGTTCCAGAAAGACGGCGAAGAACAGCGCATCCCGGTACACCGCAGCGTCGCCGAATATCTTGGCGCGCGCTATCTGGCGGCACGGATCGAAAATGGCGGCTTACCGTTCGTCCGCATACTGGCGCTAATGACAGGAGAAGATGGTGGCATGGTGCCCGACCTGCGCGGCCTTGCCGCATGGCTGTCCGTTCATTGCCGCACAGGACGGCCAGACCTGATTGAACGCGATCCTCTGGGGGTGGTGCTCTATGGCGACGTGCGCAATTTTGTTGTGGATGACAAACGGTTAGTCCTGAACGCTTTGAAAAACGAAGCGCAACGCTATCCTTGGTTTCGTTCGCAGGACTGGACATCTCCACCTTTCGGCGCGCTGGGTACGGCGGATATGGAATCGGCATTCAGGGAGATTCTTGTTTCGCCTTCGCGCACGGAAGCCGACCAAGCGCTGCTTGACTGCGTGCTCGACGCCATACGTCATGGTGACCCTCTGCCGGCGCTATCTGACCCGCTGGAAACCGTCGTACGAGATGCGAGCTATCGGCCGGTAGTTCGCACCAATGCGGCACGGGCGTTAATGCATGTTATGCCGGATGAAAGCTCAAAGTTGTTGAAGCTTGCAGAAGATATTCGTGCCGGTGCAGTTGAAGATAGGGACGATAGAATCCTCGGTGTTTTCCTTCGAAAACTTTATCCTCTTCAGATTTCGCCTGAACAAATATTTGATTTTCTGCGCCCAACGGGTGATCGCAATATCAGTTTTACATTCTGGGACCACGAGCTTCCGACGTTAACGGCAAAGGAAAATCTGCCCGCCCTGTTAGATCAGCTTGTGCAACGGCATGTCGCATTAAGAAAGACCTCGCACGATTTTCGGATTAACCGAACAACAGGAAAATTGCTAGTGCGTGGACTCGAAGCACATGGCGACAACATCACTAATGAACGCCTCTATGATTGGCTCGGGGTTGGCTTGGATGAACATGAACATACCCGGCTCGAAAGAGAGCATTCTGAACGCATTGCCAACTGGTTCGCTAATCGCCCCAGCCGTTACAAAGCGATAATCGAACGCGGGGCCACACTCTGCGCCGACCAGGAAAAAATCTGGTATTGCATGAGCCGATGCACAATGAGGCTGCATGGTTCTCCGCCCGCCGATATCGGGATATGGTATTTGAAGCAAGCAGCCGCAGATCCCTCTAAAGAGCTTGCCCAGTATTATTTTCATCAAGCGGTTTACAAGTTGATACGTGATGGTGGGCAACAAGACTTGACGGGCTCGGCTCTTGAATTTCTCGAATCATGGGTAAATGCTTATCCAGTCTTCCAACCTTGGCTGGAATGGTTCACAACCTGTCCAATTGGAGAGTGGCAACAGGAGCACGCAATACAAGACCGCGAAAGAAATATTGAACAAAAAAAGCGTAAAGCTGAATGGGTAGGTTATTACCGGAAACATCTTGATGCTATCAGGGACGGCAGAGCCTACCCACAAATTTTGCATAACTTGGCGCAAGCCTATAACGGATCGGTTTATGAGGCTACGGGTGAATCGCCTCGCGAGCGCCTTGAAGATTTCCTGGATGGAGACAAGGAATTGATCGAGGCCGCTTATTCAGGCTTTCGTCATATCCTTGACCGCAACGATCTTCCGACTGTCAGCGAAATTATCGAGTTAGAGTTGAAGGGGAAGATGCACTTTGTCCGCACACCCTGCCTGGTGGGTATTGACGAACTGTTTCAGAGCAACCAGACGGATGCGATGCAACTCAACGATACCGTTCTATCACGCCTGTTGGCGTTTCGTTTCACCGACGATATTGGCAAAAATCCAGAGTGGGTTAATACGTTAATTCAATCAAGACCAGCATTAGTCGCAGAGGTGCTTATAGCTTATGCGTTACCTATGCTGCGTGCGGGAAAGGAACATGTCAGCGGACTCTATCCATTAGCAAACAACGATGTTTATTGCGAGGTCGCACGCATTGCGTTACCGCCATTGCTTGAAGGTTTTCCATTGCGCGCCCGCAAACAACAATTGGGAAATATCCTCGCTCCATTGTTAAAGGCGGCGTTACATCTTTTCGACAAGAAATTTCTTATATTGATCGTTAAGAAAAAACTGGGACTGGAAAGCATGGATGCCGCGCAGCGAGTCTATTGGCTGGCTTGCGGACTTATAATTGACCCAGCCGCGTATTCAGAAAAATTGATTCAATACATAGGTAAGAGCAAACCTCGTCGAAACCATCTAGCAGGTTTTCTGCATGATCGCTTGGAACGTGGATTTCCTGATGTAGTTCTGCCGGAAATCGTACTCGCGCATCTGATAGAACTACTCTTGCCTGGCTGCACACCCGAGCGTCCCAAAGGTGCTCACGTGGTTAGTCTCTCAATGCACACTGCCGACCTGATGCGCTCATTCATCAACAAGCTTGGCGGCAATCCAAGCGAGTCTGCAACCCACGAACTCGAACGCCTGTTGACATTACCTTCTCTCACACATTGGCATACCACCTTGCGCGGCGCATTGCATGAGCAGCGCATCGCACGGCGCAAGGCTACGTTCCACCGCTTGAGTGTCGAAGAAGTCAGCCGAACACTCGCCAACCTCCAACCAGCCAGCGCTGCCGATCTCGCCGCGCTGACGTTCGATCATCTGCGCGACATCTCCCGGAAAATACACGATGGTAGCACTGACGACTACGGGCAGTATTGGAGCTACGGCGAAAGCAACAAGAAGCTGGATAAGCCAAAACCGGAGAATGACTGTCGCAATGCATTGCTATCTGACCTGCGAGAGCGGTTGGGAAGATTGGGCATTGACGCACAGCGAGAAAGCAGTCGTGCGGACAATAAACGTGCTGACATCCTGATCTCATACGGCGGATCGAATGGATTTAATGTTCCTGTCGAAGCCAAGAAGGATGATAACCGCGACCTCTGGCGTGCAATCCACGAGCAATTGATTCCCAAGTATGTCCGCGATCCTGGCGCGGAAGGTTATGGTATTTATCTAGTCTTCTGGTTCGGTGGCAAAGGGATGAAGCCACCTTTCGACGGCAAGAAACTACGTAGCGCTGCCGAACTCGAAGAGCGCTTGCGGCAGACGCTCGCCCCGGAAGAAAGTCATCGCATCCAGGTTTGCGTAATTGATTGTTCATTACCTCTTTAATTCAATAACGACTCAGGGACGAAATGATGGTTCGAAAAAGTTAAAAGCGGACACCCAGAAAGCTATACCAACAGCCTTTTTAGAAAATCACCACAGTCCGCTACGGCCGAGGAGCGGACCTTCATGGTGATTCTCATGATGGGCCGCTCGGTGTCGGGAGTGCTACTTGGTGAGCGTCCGCTGTCTGGCGACGAAATAATCAGTCGTAAACCTCTGCCGCATTTAATGATAAACCCTGTGCATCTTTTGAAGAAAGTACAGGCTCCCCATTGATGTGCCAATCAATCGCCAGCGTCTTATCATCCCAAACAATGCAGCGCTCGTACTCAGGCGCCCAATAATCAGTGGTTTTGTAAATAAATTCGGCGTGCTCGGACAGCACCACAAAACCATGGGCAAAACCTTCGGGTATCCAAAGTTGTTTCTTGTTTTCTGCACTCAGGATTTCACCCACCCACTTTCCAAAAGTGGGGGATGATTTACGGATATCGACGGCCACATCAAAAACCTCGCCCATTATGACGTGCACAAATTTCCCCTGCGGCTGTTTGACCTGATAGTGCAGACCGCGCAGGACATTCCTGGCCGAGCGTGAATGGTTGTCTTGCACGAAGTTGACCTGCTTGCCGATAGCCGCCTCAAATTGACGCTGGTTATAGCTCTCGAAAAAGAAACCGCGAGCATCTCCGAAGACTCGTGGCTCGAACAGGATGACATCAGGGATAGAACACGGTGTGGCTTTCATCAGAAAACCTTTTCCTTGAGTATCCGCTGCAAATATTGGCCATAGCTGTTCTTGATCAGCGGCTGCGCCAGCTTTTCCAGTTGCGCGGCGTCTATCCATTTATGGCGAAAGGCGATCTCTTCCGGGCAGGCAACCTTGAGGCCCTGACGCTTTTCCAGTGTCGCGATAAATTGGCTGGCATCGAGTAGCGATTCATGGGTGCCGGTATCCAGCCAAGCATAGCCACGCCCCATTATTTCTACCGCGAGACTCCCTTGTTGCAAATAGAGCCGGTTAAGATCGGTAATTTCCAGCTCTCCCCTGCGGGATGGTTTGAGGCTTTTGGCAATATCGACCACCTGCCGGTCGTAGAAGTAAAGACCGGTCACGGCATAACTGGACTTGGGGTTTGTCGGCTTTTCTTCTAGGCTGATGGCCTTGCCACGGGCATCGAATTCAACCACGCCATAGCGTTCCGGATCATGCACGTGGTAGGCAAAGACCGTCGCGCCTTGATCCCGGTCCATGGCGTTACTCAGGATGTGTTGAAAATCGTGGCCATGGAAAATATTGTCCCCCAGCACCAGGGCCGACAGATCATTGCCGATGAATGACTCCCCAATCAAAAATGCTTGCGCCAAACCATCGGGTGAGGGCTGCACAGCATAGGAAAAATTCATTCCCCATTGCGCCCCGCTACCCAACAGCTGCTCGAAACGGGGCGTATCCTGCGGCGTCGAAATGATGAGGACATCACGGATACCGGCCAGCATCAGGGTGCTGAGCGGGTAATAGATCATCGGCTTGTCGAACACCGGCAGCAATTGCTTGGACACCGCCAGGGTTGCCGGGTAGAGCCGGGTGCCGCTGCCGCCGGCGAGGATGATGCCCTTGCGTTTCATAGTGTTCCTTGTGTGGATGAGCCCATCAAAGGGGCCAACAAAATCGTGAGCCGCCTAAAGGCGGGCTGGTTTTACACTCCTTCCCCCTATCAGGGGGAAGGCTTGGGATGGGGGTAAATACTGACTGTGCTCATGCCTGAATTCTACCCCCTCCCCCTCCCCCTGCAAGGAGGAGGGAATGATGTTGCTAAATTTTAACATTGCTCTTTATGACCACCGGAACGGTCAAACCTAACGGAGTCCCCCGGCAGAGCCGGAAATTTACCTCACAGAATTAATTCATCCATCAAGCGCTGCACATGATAGTGCCAGTGTGGCAGATGGAGGTTGAAAGTGTTGCTCAATTTTGTTGTGTTCAATCGCGAATTTTTTGGCCGCGCTGCGGGCAGGGGATAATCTTCGGTCGTGATAGCAAGCACTGCTGCCGGTACGGCCTTGAGCTTGATGCCTCTAGCCTGCGCCAATTCCAGCACATGCTGCGCGTAACCATGCCAGGTAGTAAAACCACTCGCCACCAGATTATAGGTTCCTGAAAATTTGGCGGCGGAATCTTCCGCACGATTGTTGGACATCTCTTCGATCTGATTCGATACAATCTTGAACTTACCATGCAGATTATTGAATACGGACCCAGTTATTGAGTGTTTAAAATTTTTATTTAAACAGGCCGCAATTGCTTTTGAATCATCTTTATCGTCATCTGCTTCTTCCGCCACGTGCTCCTTATTCTTATCGTTAGCGACGATGACTTCTTCACTAGGTTGAGGGTTATCTTCTTTTTTCTCTTCTGCTTGCTTAGGCTCAAATACATCAGGTTTAGCTTCGTCGGCGATAACATCGGCGATGACATCATTGTTAACAATATTTCCTGCATCTTCGTTGTTAGCGGTCATTTTATATTCTCCGGACCTTTCAACCAAGTCTTGAGTCGATATTTTTGAACAATTTTGGAAAAAAATAAGACAAATAAAAGAACCAGCAACCAATAGACCTAAAGCAATATTTTTTTTCATTTAATGCCTCCACACATCAGTAAAGCAAACTGAAGGCCACCGGCTTTTAGCATGAGCTGCAGGGTGTTCGTCGCCGGATGTTAACTTTTTGACTTCGTTTAGAAGTTATGCGGCGAGATAACTTTGAATTTGTAGGGCCTTGGATTAACTATAGTTTGTGGCTGCAAGTCTTATTTTAGTACAAAATTTTGGACGCCTGTTTAGTAATTTCG
>JANPNS010000223.1:0-4228 GCA_031427575.1 Gallionellaceae bacterium | reverse complement strand
CGTTAGCGGCATTCGGTGGTCAACTCACGCCGACAAGCCTGGAAAACCTCGCGCTACTTAAGAGGTTACAGGCTGGGCTTGAATTGCCGGTGTCTGTACTGGTCGCTTGTATTCATAAACTGGAGATACACGCGTGGACGGATCACATCAAGGACGGTAGCCCCCTTAAGCCGGCGCTTTATGACACCGTGTTTCAGCGTCAGTCTCTGCGTTCTCTTACTGGCTTCAAAGATTTTTCCCTAGGAAAACTTGACGGTCGCACCCTGAGCCTTTCCGACTGCGATTTTGTCGCGGCCTCGCTGGGTATCAAGCCTGACCAAGTGAAGGCCTGGACTACCGGCGCGCCAAATCTCGGCATCGCAGATTTGGACAGCTTGTCGCGGCTGTATGCGGCTGCGTCGCTGTGTCGCGCACTGCGAATCGCGCCCGATGTCTTCCCCGATATCGTTACGTTGTTATTAGGGCCAGCTACGGATCTGTTCCGCACCTTGCCTGCACTCAGCACGCCAGATGAAATTGCACAACAGGCGCGGGCAAAGGCGCGCGCCATGCTCGAGTTCGTGGAGCGTGTCGAGCAGACGGTTTTTCAGCAACAGCAAGTTTGGTAGCAGTGGGGGATACAGGCACGTTGGCGGTTACCTTAAGCGGTGACGTCGTGGCTACAGCGGCTGGTGCCTTTGCCGAGCTAACCGGGCCAGAGGCGACGGTAGCGGCTGGAGTGGCCGAGCTGCCGCTATTATTGCTGCCGCTGAACAAATCATTAATCATGGCCAGTTTGGTCTGGGTGCTGGTATTGCTGCTGTCCAGTTGCAAAGCCCGGTCGTAAGCCAGGCTGGCCATCCTGGCGTAGATGTCGCCCAGGTTTTCATGCGCGGTGGCATAGCTGGGATGGGTGCGTATGGCTTTTTCCAGCGCGACCTTGGCCTTGTCATACTGGCCTTGGCCGGCGTATAGGACGGCTAGGTTGTTGTAGGGTTCCGGCAGATCCGGGTAATCTTCGGTCAGGGCTGAGAAGATTCTGATGGCATCATTAGTCTGGCCCTGTTCAGTCAGGATCAATCCTTTCAGAAAACGTGCCTGGGCATCCTGGGGCGAGCTGGCCAGATAGTTGTTGACCCGCTCCAAAGCCTGCGCATGCTGGCCTTGCTTGAATAATTTGTTGATATCCTGAATTTCATCCGCCCCTGCTGCAAAGGCCAGGCTTAGCAACAGCGCGCCTCCGCACAGTGCGGCGCGTAAGCTAATACGGTTGAAGTTGTCCATTTTTTAGCGTTTCCCGGTTAATGAATTGAAGCAGGGTTGGCAAGACCGGATTAAGGCAATACCCAAAAGTGCCCCGAATTCTACCAAATAAGCCCATTAATTTCACGGCTTATCGCAGCAGCCTGAAATGTTGTCCGTGCTTCCTTCGTTTGGATACAGAGATTTTCGGGTAAAATCCCTTCCCATTCCTTGCCAAAAAATGTAGAACATAATGAGCAGCAACGCACCCGCACCCGTTTCCCATTTCATACGCAATATTATTGAGGCTGATCTGGCCAGCGCTAAGCATACCAGCATTGTTACCCGTTTTCCGCCAGAGCCAAATGGTTATCTGCATGTCGGCCATGCTAAATCGATCTGCCTGAATTTCGGTCTGGCGCTGGACTATCAGGGCAAATGCAATCTGCGTTTCGATGACACCAATCCGGAAAAGGAAAGCGAGGAATACGCCCGGTCAATTCAGGATGATGTGCATTGGCTGGGCTTTCAATGGCAGGGTGAAGTGCGCTGGGCATCGGATTATTTCGAACAACTATACGGCTATGCGGTCGAGTTAATCAAGCAGGGCAAGGCTTACGTGGATGATCTCAGTGCCGAGGAAATGCGCGAATATCGCGGCACGCTCACGCATCCCGGCAAGCCGAGTCCATATCGCGAACGTTCGGTGGCCGAGAATCTTGATCTGTTCACGCGCATGCGTGCGGGCGAGTTCGCGGACGGAAGCAAGGTGTTGCGCGCCAAAATAGACATGACGTCCGGCAATATCAATCTGCGTGATCCGGCTATCTATCGCATTCGACGTGCGCACCACATTCGCACCGGTGACCAGTGGTGCATCTACCCGATGTATGACTATACCCATTGCATTTCCGATGCGCTGGAAAAGATTACCCATTCATTGTGCACGCTGGAATTTGAAGATCACCGGCCATTGTACGACTGGGTGCTGGATCAATTAAGCGTTCCCAGCCATCCCCGGCAAATTGAATTCTCGCGCCTGGAATTGCACTACACCCTCACTAGCAAGCGCAAGTTGCTGCAACTGGTGAATGAAAAGCATGTGTCCGGCTGGGACGACCCGCGCATGCCCACCATCATCGGCATGAGGCGGCGCGGATACACTCCTGAAGGGATACGCGAATTTACCCGGCGTATCGGTATCTCCAAGAGCGAAAACATCGTTGACCCAGCCGTGCTGGAGGCATGCATACGCGAAGATTTGGAGGCGCGCGCGCCGCGCGTGATGGCGGTGATCAATCCATTGAAAGTGGTCATCAGCAATTTTGTGCCGGGCGCGAACAATTCGCGCGCAGCCGGATTTCATCCCGATCATCCGCAATTTGGCAGCCGCATGGTGCAGTTCAGCAAAGCAATATGGATCGAAGCAGACGATTTTTCCGAAAATCCGCCTGCCGGCTGGCAACGATTGACTCCGGGTGGAGAGGTTCGCCTGCGCTACAGTTATGTGGTGCGCTGCGATGAAGTGGTAAAGGATGGCACCGGTAACGTGGTTGAATTGCATTGCTCGATTGATCCGGACACACTGGGAAAAAGTCCGGCAGGACGCAAGGTGAAGGGCGTGATTCACTGGCTGTCGGCCGAGCATGCGCTGCCTGCGGAGATTCGTTTATATGACCGCCTGTTCACCGTGCCAGAACCCGACAGCGACAAGACCCGCGATTTTTGTGAATTCATCAATCCCGAATCGCTGACTGTGGTGCAAGGCTGGGTTGAAGCTGCCGTGCGTGATGCGGCTCCCGAAACACATTACCAGTTTGAGCGCCTCGGCTATTTTTGTGCTGATAGACTGGACCATCAGCCGGGCGGGAAGCTGGTATTCAATCGCACGGTGACGCTGAAGGATTCCTGGGCGAAAGAACAACTCTAAACATGCTAAAAATATATAACACCCTTACCCGCGACAAGCAGGATTTCATCCCGATAGAGCCGAACAAAGTACGCATGTACGTGTGCGGCATGACCGTGTATGACTACTGCCATCTTGGCCATGCACGGGTGATGGTGGTGTTTGACATGGTCTCGCGCTGGTTGCGGGCATCCAGATTTGAGGTGACCTACGTGCGCAACATCACCGACATAGACGACAAGATCATCAAGCGCGCCGCTGAAAATGGCGAATCCATACATGCTCTGACGCAACGCTTCATTGATGCGATGCATCAAGATGAGCGGGCGTTGGGCGTGCTGGAGCCGGACAGCGAGCCGCGCGCGACCGACTACGTACCACAGATGCTGACCATGATCGCGCAACTGGAAAAGAACGGCCTGGCTTATCGCGCGGCGGATGGCGACGTGAATTACGCGGTGCGCAAGTTTACCGGCTATGGAAAATTGTCTGGAAAATCTCTTGAGGATTTGCGTGCCGGCGAGCGTGTGGAGGTGAACGATGGCAAAAATGATCCGCTTGATTTCGTGCTGTGGAAGCACGCCAAGGATGACGAAGCAGAAGAAGTCAAATGGGATTCCCCGTGGGGCAAAGGCCGCCCCGGCTGGCATATCGAATGCTCGGCCATGAGCTCGGAAATTCTGGGCAAGCATTTCGACATTCACGGCGGCGGCGCGGATCTGCAATTTCCACACCACGAAAATGAAATCGCGCAAAGCGAGGGTGCGCATCAGTGTAAATTTGTGAATGTCTGGATGCACAATGGTTTTGTGCGCGTGGACGACGAAAAAATGTCCAAGTCACTGGGAAATTTTTTCACCATACGTGAAGTGCTGAAAAAATATGACGCGGAAGTGGTGCGGTTTTTTATCCTGCGCGCGCATTACCGCAGCCAGTTGAATTACTCTGACGCGCATCTGGACGATGCCAAGAGTGCGTTGACGCGGCTGTATACGGCGTTGAAGGTATTGAGTTCCATTGAATTAGAAGTGAGTTCAGAGGACAAGATACCAAGAAAAATAAAGTATCTTGAGGCGAAGCATCTAAAGCACGAACATA
>JANPNS010000222.1:0-5137 GCA_031427575.1 Gallionellaceae bacterium | reverse complement strand
TCAAAATCCTAAGCGAGACAAGGCGCGAGCAAAAAATTGCGACGCCGCATATATTTGATATGTAAGGAGTAATTTTTTGTGAGCAACGCAGTATCGCGACGGAGTTTGGATTTTTAGAGATGCCCTACAGGGATTCCATGTTCACACCCCGGTTCACCGCCTTACCACGATGCAACAATTGCATGACGTCAAAGTATTCCTGGATCGTCACCTTGCCATCCTTGTTGGCATCTGCCTCATCGAAGTACTTAAATAACATGGGCATCACTCCAAGTTCGGACCGATCCAAGCCGCCATCATGGTTGGTGTCAGCATCATTGAAGCGCTTATCAAGGTGTGTCATATTATTTTCCTTGTGCTTGTTGTGCCCGGCCACCATTTCGTCATGGGTAATCTTACCATCACGATTTGTATCCATTTTTTTGAAATGCCTGGACTGAAAGGCATTAAACTCAGACATGGAGATCGCGCCGTCGCCGTTGCTGTCGGCTTCCTTGAACATCTGTTCTTCCATTTGCCCGTGCATGGGTCCGTGCCGGGACTCCGCTTCAGAGTGCGCCGAAGTGGCCCCCAAAACAATACTGGATATAATTGCAAAATACATACAACTTTTTTCCATAATAAATTCCTTAATAAAAACTTGCGGGCATGATTGGGTGAGTATGGATAGGCACCCTACTCGAATTATCCGGCGCCCAGTTTACCCCAATATCACTCCAATACTGCCGTGAAATTCCATGCCATAAGCGGCTCTGGGGTATAATCGCGCCACTTTTTTCGCTGCATCCCAATGAATATTTTTTACGAAGAAGACGGCAGTTTCAAGGTCGGGGCTATACTCACCGACAATACTACCTCGTTGCAGGTGGAAAGCGCGCACGGTAAGCGCAGCAAGGTTAAAACGGCAAATGTGCTGCTGCGCTTTGCCCAGCCGGGGCTGGCCGAATTCATGACGCAAGCGGAAGACATGGCGGCCAGCATTGATGTGGAGTTCCTGTGGGAGTGTTGCCCGCCTGAGGATTTCAGTTTTGATACGCTGGCCAGTGACTATTTCGGCCATGCACCCAAGCCCATCGAAGCGGCAGCTGCCTTGATCCGTCTGCATTCATCGCCTATGCACTTCTACAAGAAGGGCAGGGGACATTACAAAGCCGCGCCGCCGGAGGCGCTCCAATCAGCGCTGGCCAGCGCCGCGAAGAAGCGCCTGCAGGCTGCCGTGCAAGCGAGCTATACCAAGCAACTGATTGCCTGCACGCTGCCGCCCGAATTCAGCAACAAGCTGCCGCAACTGTTATACAAGCCAGATCGCAATGCGCTGGAAGTGAAGGCGCTGGAGGCTGCCTGCGCCGCCACACACCTGTCCGCGGCGCACCTGCTGCAACGATGCGGCGCGCTGCCTTCCACGCGGGATTATCATTTACAGCGCTTTCTGTTTGAAAATTTCCCGGCCGGCACTGGCTTCCCCGAAGTTGCGGTAGCCGACTGGCCCGAGCTGCCGCTGGCCGAAGACACCGCCTTCAGCATTGATGATGCGACCACCACAGAAATTGACGATGCTTTTTCGGTGCGACGGCTTGCCAATGGCAATTGGCGCATCGGCGTACACATTGCCGCGCCCTCTCTGGGCATCGTCCCCGGCTCGCCGGGTGACGTCATCGCGGCACAACGCCTGTCCACGGTGTATATGCCCGGCGACAAGATCACCATGCTGCCGGATAGCATCGTGCAGACCTTTACCCTGAGCGCGGACAAGGTTTGCCCGACACTGTCCATGTATCTCGAAGTGGCGCCCGACACCCTGTCCGTGCTCGGCACGGAAAGCCGCGTGGAACGCATCCACATCGCCGCCAACCTGCGCCACGACACGCTGGAACCGCTGTTCAACGAAGATACACTAGCCGCAGGCAAACAGGATTATCCTTACGCTCCCGAACTCTCGCTGCTGTGGAAATTTGCGCGGGAACTGGAAGCGACACGCGGCAAATCTGCCGACAACAATACACAGCAAGTTGAATACAACTTTCATGTACAGCACGACCAGGTCACTATCACTACCCGGCAGCGCGGCTCACCGATCGACAAGGTGGTGTCTGAGCTGATGATTTTTGTGAATAGCGCATGGGGCAAGCTGTTAGCAAAGCACGACATGGCGGGCATATACCGCACGCAGAGCAGCGGCAAGGTAAAAATGAGTACCGTACCCGCACCGCACCAGGGATTGGGCGTGGCGCAATACCTGTGGGCTAGCTCGCCGCTGCGGCGTTATGTGGACTTTATTAACCAGCGCCAGATTATCAGCCTGTTGCGCGGCGAAGAGCCCGCCTATGCCAAGAACGACGCTGCACTGTTTACTGTGATGAGTGACTTCGATGCTGCCTATGCCACCTACAGTGAATTCCAGCGCACCATGGAACGCTACTGGTGCCTGCGCTGGCTGTTGCAGGAACAAGCCAAGGTGGAAGCCCTCTCTCATCTCGCGCCAATACCCTCTCCTCAATCCTCTCCCGCAAGCGGGCGAGGAAGCGAACGAGAAAATCAATCTTTAATTCCTGAATCGCTGCGCGAGCTTCTGGTTGATGCGCTGGTGCTGCGTGAAAACCTGGTAAAGCTAGCGCACATCCCGCTGGTGCAGCGCATCCCGTCGCTGCCGGAATTGCCGCCGAACACGCGCGTGACCCTGGAGATGGGTGAAATTGATCTGCTCGACCTGAATTTCCAGGCACGTTTCATCGCGCTCGTTGAGAAGGAGGTTGCGGCTTGCTAGCCCTGCTCAAGCAACCACTTTCATTTGCCGTTGCATTCTCGCTGGTGGTGCATACTATTGCTCTGTTCGGTATCGGCTTCGCCCTGTCAGACCTGCACAAGACCCCCAGCATTATGCCGCCGCTGCAAGTGGTTCTGGTCAACAGTAAATCCAAGGCAAGGCCTGCCAAGGCTGACGCTTTGGCGCAAAGAAACCTCGATGGCGGCGGCAATACGCCTGATGACCGCCGTGCGAAAAGCCCGCTGCCCACCTTGAATGATGACCAACAATTTACACCGGAACAATCCGCGCGGCGGGTGCGGCAACTGGAGCAGGAAGCCAAGCGCTTGCTGACAAAAATCAAAAGCACGCACAGCGTGGCGCAACAAAAAAATAAAAAACTACAGGAAGTAAACGCTCAAACCAGCGGGCAGGATATGGTTAGCCGCGCGCTTGAAATTGCCCGCCTGGAAGCCGAAATAGACAAGGACACCGACGCCTACCAGAAATTGCCACGGCGCAAGTTTATCGGCGCGCGCACGCAGGAATACCGCTATGCACAATATATCGAAGACTGGCGCATCAAGGTGGAACGTATCGGCAACCTGAATTATCCCGAAGCAGCGCGCCAAAAAAAGATTTTCGGCAGCCTGCAACTCACCGTATCCATCCGCGCTGACGGTAGCCTGGAAAGCGTCGAAGTAAGCCGGCCCTCCGGACATCGCATCCTGGATGCGGCGGCGCAGCGCATCGTCCGCTTGGCTGCCCCCTTCCCGCCCCTCCCGCCGGACATCCGCAAAGACATTGACATCCTCAGCATCACGCGCACCTGGACATTTACTTCGACAGACAAGCTGGAAAGTGAATAAGGTCTTGTCCGATTGTATCTTTTTGGTTAGAGTGCACCTTATGCGTAATTCCCTGCTCATCCGACTCCTGCTGATTTTCGCTCTGCTGTTTGCGCAAGCTGGCAGCTTGACGCATGGCATTTCGCACGCACTGGCGGAACAGAGACAAAACTCTGATCAATCATTGCCGCATGGCAAACATGGCGGCTTGTGTGCAGCTTATGCCCATATCGGCAGCGTGATCGGCAGCAGCTGCTTCAGCTTCACCTGCAGCGAAGGTCACCAAACACCGCATCTCAGCCCTTACCGTTCATACACCTCAAATACCTTCGTCGCATTCGCGGCGCGCGCCCCGCCCTACTCCGCTTAAATTCAATATTCCCTCGTGTTTGTGTAGGAGCCAGATTTATCGGGCGATAGTTCATCGCGCAATACCCCAAAGGGCACAAGAACCTCTTTGAGGTAAATTGCGCTCCTACAATTATTTCTTTATGCGGAGTTAAAAATGTCCAAAATAATTTATTTGAGCGCGGCGTTTGCCGCGCTGTTAAGCCATCCGTTCAACGCATCCGCCGCGAGCGACCCTGATCTGCAAGCCATCCGCGAGCAGGTTCAACAATTGGAGCAGCGCATGGAACAATCCAGCCCAACACCGGCTGGCAACAGCGGGGGTGGGGGAGCATTCAATCCGGCCATATCGCTGATACTGGGCGGAACCTATGGCAGTCTCAAGCAAGACCCGGCCATCCCGGCCACAGGCTTTGCCATGAGCGCCAATCCGGGGCATCAACAGGGTTTCAATCTCGGCGAATCGGAACTGGTGATTACCGCCAATATCGATCCGCAGTTTCGCGGCGTGGGCCGGTTCGCAATTGATCCGGCGGGCGGCCTCAGCGCGGAAGATGTCTATGTGCAGACTAGCGCACTGGGCGAAGGGCTGAGCCTGAAAATGGGACGCTTCCTTTCCGGCCTCGGCTATCTCAACGAAAAACACGCGCACACCTGGGATTTCGTCGACCAGCCGCTGGTATATGCCACGCTGTGGGACAACCAGCTGGGTGATGATGGCGTGCAACTGAAGTGGCTGGCGCCAACCGACACCTTTCTGGAGATCGCCGCCGAACTGGGTCGCGGGAGCGGCTTTCCCGGCACTGATCGCGCCAAAAACGGTAGCGGCGCAGGGGCGCTGTTCGCGCATGTCGGCGACGACATCGGCATCGAGCATAGCTGGCGTGCCGGTGCTTCGCTGCACCAGACCAGACGCGCCGACGCGGAAAGCCTGGATGTTCCCGATCTGAATGGCAACCTTGTGACCAACCTGTTCAGCGGCGATAGCCGGACGGCAGGCGTGGATTTCATTTGGAAATACGCGCCGAATGGCAACATTCGCAACCGCTACGTGAAGCTGCAAGGCGAGTATTTCCGCCGCAAGGAAAGCGGCTTGCTGACTTACGATATAAATGCGGCCTTACCACCCCTGCCAATCACCGACACCTACGCCGTCACCCAAAGCGGCTGGTATGTGCAAAGCGTGGTTCAGTTCATG
>JANPNS010000221.1:0-8579 GCA_031427575.1 Gallionellaceae bacterium | reverse complement strand
GCAGTAATCTGCGCATGCTGGAAAAAGCTCCAACAGCAGGTGCCGACGTGGTCTTTCTGGATCTGGAAGATGCGGTTGCCCCGGATGATAAAAATCAGGCGCGCAAGAATGTCATAGCCGCCTTGAATGATATGGATTGGTCCGCCTGCTCTGTGTCGGTACGCATCAATGGTCTTGATACACATTGGTGCTACCGCGACATTGTGGATGTGATGGAAGCCGCCGGGGACAAGCTCGATACCATTCTGATTCCCAAAGTGAACCGTCCCGACGACGTGTATTTTGTCGCGACGTTGATGGAACAAATCGAAGCCGCAAAAAAATTCCAGCCAGTCAATATTCATGTGCTGATCGAGACAGCGATGGGCATGGCCAATATCGAGCAGATCGCACAAGCCTGCCCATCGCGCATGGAAGCGATGGTGTTTGGCGTGGCAGATTATGCCGCCTCTACCCAGGCACGCACTACTCAAATGGGCGGTGCCAACCCAAATTACGCGGTGCTTACCGATGTCGACCATAGTGGCAAACGGGAACGCCATTGGGGCGATCAATGGCATTACGCGCTATCAAGACTGGTGGTTGCCTGTCGTGCCTATGGTCTCAGGCCGATAGACGGCCCGTATGGTGATTTCAATGATGCGGAAGGTTTTATGTCGGTGGCGCGCGGCGTGGCGGCACTAGGAGTCGAAGGGAAATGGGCCATACATCCGTCGCAGATTGCGTTAGCCAATGAGGTCTTTACACCAGCCGAAAATGAAGTCAGTCGCGCCAGAAACATCCTGACCTCCATGGAGCAGGCTGCGCGCGAAGGCAAGGGCGCGGTGTCACTGAATGGCCGCTTGATAGATGCGGCTTCCATCCGGCAAGCCCAGGTGTTGGTGGCCAAGGCCAACCAGATAGAGGCAGCGCGGCCAAGCGCCAGGAAGTAGGCAAGGGGTCTTGCCACCACCAAATTGGCTGGAGGGAGGTGGTATCATGCGCCGTTGTAATGATGCGGCACTTTCAAACTAGAAATGGAATGAGGAATATCCAATGAACATTCATGAATACCAGACTAAAGATTTACTCAAGCGCTACGGAGTCCCCGTGCCGTCAGGGAGAGTGGTTCACACTGACGAACAAGCGATCAGCGTGGCGGAAGAAATAGGGGGCGCGCGCTGGGTGGTCAAGGCGCAAATCCATTCCGGCGGACGCGGTAAAGCCGGTGGGGTGAAGATCGGAGAGACGATTGATGAAGTAGGGGTCATTGCCGGTGAAATGATAGGCGCGCGCCTGGTCACCCACCAGACTGGAGCAGAAGGCAGACTGGTGCATCGGGTTCTGGTGGAGCAGGCCAGTGTTATTGTGCGTGAGTTTTACCTTGGCCTGGTTATCGATCGCGCCACGCGCCGCATCACTTTGATCGCTTCCTCGGAAGGCGGAGTGGAAATAGAAGAGGTAGCGCAGCGCACACCGGAACGTATCATCAAGGAGGTAATTGATCCCGCCGTCGGCATGCTGGATTTTCAATGCCGCAAGGTGGCCAACAAAATCGGCCTGAAGGGGGCGTTACTGCCGCAGGCGGTAAAGATCATGAAAGGAATTTATCGCTGCATGCGCGACAACGATGCGGTCATGGTCGAAATTAATCCGCTGGCCATTGTTGACAATGGACAACTGCTGGCACTGGACGCAAAGATGACCTTTGACGATAACGCGCTTTATCGCAGACCGGAAATTTCAGAGCTGCGGGATTTTGACGAAGAAGATCCAAAAGAAGTGGAAGCGACTGCGCACGGATTGAATTACATCGCGCTGGATGGCGATGTCGGCTGTATCGTCAATGGTGCGGGACTGGCTATGGCGACCATGGATGCGATTACCCTGCATGGCGGAAGACCGGCTAACTTCCTCGACGTGGGCGGCGGAGCAACCCCGAAAAAAATGGCCAACGCGTTCCATATCGTCTTGCAGGACCCCGCTGTTAAAACCATATTGATCAATATTTTTGCCGGGATCAACCGCTGTGACTGGATTGCCACCGGCATTATTCAAGCCATGCGTGACCAGAACATAAAAATGCCAATCGTTGTGCGGCTGGCCGGTACCAATGTGGAAGAAGGACGAGCAATCCTGAATTCTTCCAAGTTCCCTTTTATTATTGCCAATAATCTGGATGATGCGGCCGCGAAAGCCGTGAAGGAAGTAAATACTATTGCGCGTAGAGTCGTGCCGCTGAGAAAGGAACAAGCATGAGTGTGTTACTGAACAAAAATTCGCGCGTCATCTTTCAGGGATTCACCGGACAGCATGCTACATTCCATGCCGAAGAGGCAATCAAGATGGGCACCAATGTGGTAGGCGGTGTGACGCCCGGTAAGGGTGGTACGCTGCACCTGGGCTTGCCGGTATTCGATACCGTTGAAGAAGCGGTACAGGAAACGGGGGCGGATGTTTCCGGTATTTTTGTTCCTCCTCCGTTCGCCGCCGATGCGATTATGGAAGCGATTGATGCCGGGATAAAAACCATAGTGGTCATAGCAGATGGCATTCCGGTACAGGACATGGTGCATGTGGAGCGCTACCGCATGGGTACCGACTCGATTATCATCGGCCCCAATACGCCCGGGATTATTACCCCCGGTGTGGGCAAGGTGGGTATCATGCCTGCGCACATTTACAGTCCCGGCAGAATCGGAATCGTTTCACGCTCCGGCACACTTAATTATGAAGCAGTCGCGCAGATGGCGGAACTCGGCCTTGGTCAATCCTCATCTATAGGTATTGGCGGTGATCCGGTTAATGGCACCGATTTCACCACCGTGCTCAAGGCTTTTGAAGATGATCCGGATACCGATGCGGTACTTATGATAGGCGAGATTGGCGGCCCGCAGGAAGTAGATGCGGCGCGCTGGGCTACTAAAAATATGCGCAAGCCCCTGATCTGCTACGTCGCAGGATTGTCAGCGCCAGCGGGACGGCGCATGGGCCACGCCGGTGCCATTATCAGCAGCGAATCCGACACTGCTACGGCCAAAATAGATACCATGGAAGAACTCGGCATGTATGTCGTGCGAAATCCTGCCGACATAGGGGCTACGGTATTGCGGGCGATGAAGATGGCGGATAAGAGCTTGCCGGAATAATCCATGCCTGCATCTGCAATTAAAATTAACTTACTTTGCCGCCGCGACTTTATTGTTTGGCGGACATTGCTACTGTTTGCAATGGAGAATGACAATTAAATAAAACGCTATTTCCGGAATCATGAGGAGGAGAAGGGCCATGACAGATCTGGATTTGTTCGAGTCGTTGCTGAATTGCGCTACAGTCGAGGATTTGCACGCTACGACTGTCACAATTACCAAGCGTATGGGGTTTGAGCATTTCCTGTACGCGGTCCGGGTGAACACCTCGCTGACCCGACCTTACCAGTTTGTTTTTAGCGGTTATCCGAGGGAATGGCGCGATCATTACGATGCCTCAGGCTATGGTAATATTGATCCGACTGTCCAGCATTGTGCGAAGAAGGTGATTCCGGTCATTTGGGAGAGACAAATCTTTAATGGCAAGCCTGCCAGCAAAATGATGGGGGAGGCAGCAGACTGTGGACTTGCTAGTGGGGCAAGCTTTGCCGTGCACGGTGGACATGGAGAAGTCGCAATGCTTAGTCTGGCCTCATCCCAAAATCCACGCCAGGCAAAGCAGGATATTATTGCTGCGCTGGGTATGGCACAGTTGCTGACCTGTTATTTGCACGAGGCGATCCAACGCATCGTACTCAGCAAATATCCTTTACCTCTGAAAAAAATCAGCCTGACAGATAGGGAAAAGGAATGCATGCTGTGGGCTGCCGAGGGTAAAACCGGCGGGGACATTGCCGACATCCTCACTATTTCTGAACGTACCGTGATTTTCCACCTGCAAAATGCCGGTCGCAAAATGGGCGTGACCAGCCGCCAGCATGCCGTTTCCCGCGCTATTTCCATGGGCTTGATTGCTCCCTGAGCAGATATTATTCCAATTCCCGATAAAAACGATCACTGCGTTGGCTGCGTCTTCGGCTCCTAGCCGCATTAGGTGTGCTGTCTTCGTCGCCTCATCCGGGTGCCCGGCCAAAAGCTTTTCGGACTTGCCGCCTTGTGCTCCTTTTTATCGGAAATTGGAATTATCCTGTGCCGTGTCGCGACACTTGCGGTTTATATTTTTATCAGGCCAGGTATTTTGATCTGACAGATTGATGCCAACGGTGCATTTCAACCCCAATTCTACTCCCAGGCAATACTCGCCACTAAAGCCCGAAAACCCGTCCCGCTGAGTCTTCCAGCCAATTATTGGCAGCTTACCCTGTAACTTCTTACAGCTAGTTAATTGTAGTCCCATGTTGTCTCATAGCTTCGTCATCAACCAACGACGGAGGGCAAAGCAATGGGACAAATCACGCTTGCGCAACATGGGGACGGATCACTGAATCGTCAAGCCGCGATGGGTATGTACCGGCTCAGGCACGAAGTTTTTCATGACCGGCTGGGTTGGGATGTGACCAGCGATAACGGCATGGAACACGATGAGTTTGATGAAGCCAATCCGGTTTATGTGTTGGTGAGGGATGACGAGAATGAGATGTTGGGTTGCTGGCGCTTGCTCCCAACAACAGGCCCTAACATGCTGAAGGATACATTCCCTCAGCTCTTGCATGGCCAGCCAGCCCCGCAACAGACCAATATATGGGAGTTAAGCCGGTTTGCTGTTACTGCATCAAAGCATGAAAGTGCAAGTTATGGTTTCAGCACGCTACCTATACAGATGATGCAAACGCTTTACCGGTTCGCTCAGCTCAATGGCATTGTGCGTTACGTTACGGTAACCACAGTCGCAGTTGAGAAATTGATATGCAAATCCGGCGTGAATGTAAGTCGGTTTGGGCCCCCTATCAAAATAGGCCGGGTGATGACTGTTGCTTGCGCCATTGAAATTGACGAGATCACTGAATTCGCCCTGTTCGGCACCTTGCCCGAGCATGCCCCGAGGATGGCTGCATGAACATCCTGTTACTCGGTGAAGCGCCGGGCGCGCGCCGTATTTTAAGTCAGATACTGGAAAAATCCAGGCATCGCATGGTGCAGCAAACATGGGAGGAGATGCCGGAACCGTATCTGGAGCAATACGACATGGTGCTGGTGGACGGTAATGTGTGCGATTGTGCCCAACAGGCACGCTTGTTGCAGTGGGTGCGTACAGCTCGAAGCCGCTATCCGGATTTACCGGTGGCGGCGTTGAATTATCTGGGCACACCTGCGCCAACGGAAAATACCAGGCCAGATGCAGCCAGCCATTCCTGCGGCATTACAGAATCTGCTAACGGGGTATGGCTTACACATTGCCGATTGAAGGAGCTGGCACTGAGCGAAACCGCCGCCTTGTTGCGCGATGCGTGCGAGCGGAAACCACTGGAGCCCATTGTGTTTGAGTACTCGGGGCGGGGCTGAATCGTGCGTACATCTACCGATTATTTGTTGCAGCACGTGGGGGCAATATGTTGACCACGCAGGCAGTCTCCACCGGACTCAATCAACATTTTAAACTGAATGCGTGGCGCTCCGGCATCTTGGCTCTAGCGTATTTTTTAGCCTACAAAATACAGTTTTTGCTGCCATTGGCGGGACCTACACTAGGGCTACTATGGCTGCCATCCGGCCTTGCGCTGGCCGCGCTGCTGCTGTTCGGTGCCCGGTTGTGGCCGGGGGTGCTGCTGGGTGCCCTGGTGACCCATCTGGCTTCTGGTCTGCCGCTGGTTGCTGTCATCGGCATCAGCTTGGGTAATACCGCCGAAGCATGGCTCGGCGTCTACCTGCTGCATCGCTATTCCCGCTTCAATTCCGATTTGCACGATGTGAACGATATTTTCCGATTGCTGTTCTGGGGCGCGGGGGTGAGCACTTTTTTCAGCGCGGCAAACGGCGCGTTCTGGTTGGCACAACAGAGCATCATCAGCTGGCAGTTGTACATTGATACCTTTGTGTTCTGGTGGATGGGTGACTCGCTCGGGGTAGCGCTGTTGACGCCAGCGATGATAGGCTTCTTTCGCCCGTCTCCGTTTGTATGGACTCCGCGCGCGCGCGTAAATTGGCAGCCTTACTGGCTGTCACGCTGGGTGTGCTGTGTGCGATGATTTTTACTGGCTTGGGTGTGGCGTTACTGGGGTATCAGCCTACGTCCTATCTGCTTTTCCCGTTAATTGTGAGTGCTGCACTCTGCTTTAATTTTCGGGTGGTTGGCGCGGCATTACTCACTGTGTACTTTGGCACGTTCCTTAGCATGAGTAATGAGGCAGGAGTTTTTTCGCACAATACCCCGGCCGAGGCTGTCGATGTGTGGATTTATAACATGCTGCTGGGCATGGTAGGGTTGATTGTGTTGGTGGTTAAGGAGCAACGTAACCACGTCCGCAAAGATAAATTCGAGCAAAATATCCATAGCCTGGCCAACTTTGACGAGCTTACCGGTTTACCTAACCGTAGTTTGTTGCATGACCGAATTACCCAGCTGCTGGCCGCAGCGCATCGCGATAACCAGAAGTTCGCGCTGCTGTACCTCGATCTTGACCGCTTCAAGCATGTCAACAACTCGATGGGACATGGGGTAGGCGATAAGTTGTTGCAAGTTGTCGCCGCGCGTTTGCAAAAATGCGTGCGTGAAGTAGATACCGTATCGCGCATCGGAGGGGATGAATTTATTTTGCTGCTGCGCGAAACCGATGCAGATGGCGCGGCACGCGTGGCAAACCGGCTGGTGAAGGCCTTGGTAGCTTCCTGCAATATTGACGTTATCCAGATTTCGACCAATGCCAGTATTGGCATCAGTGTTTATCCGGATAATGCGGAAGATGTAGACACCCTGATGAAGCATGCCGAAGTGGCGATGTTTCGTGCCAAGGAAGAAGGGCGTAACAACATTCAGTTTTTTGCCCCGGAAATGAACTCCCATTCCAGTCAAATATTTTTCATGGAAACGGATTTGCGCCTGGCCATGGAGAACAATGAGTTCGCATTACATTACCAGCCGCAGGTTGACCTGGTAAGCGGGCGGATTTGCGGCGCCGAAGCTTTGATCCGCTGGCAACACCCGGTCAGAGGTTTGGTTTCTCCTGGTGAGTTTATTCCGGTAGCAGAAGAAACCGGCCAGATTATTCCCATTGGAGAATGGGTGCTGCGCACGGCGTGCACACAACTGGCCGCCTGGCGGCGGGAAAGTATGCCGGTCTTTCCAATAGCGGTGAACCTGTCCATCCGGCAATTACGGCAGCCCGATCTGGCGCAACTGGTCAGCGCCGTGCTTAAAGAAACGGGGCTGCGACCCGACGACCTGGAACTGGAAATCACTGAGAGTATCATGATGACCAAGGTCGATACGGCCATGAAATTCCTGACCGAGATGAATGATCTGGGGGTGCAACTGTCAATAGACGATTTTGGCACCGGCTATTCCAGCTTGAGCTATCTTAAGAAACTGCCAGTGAATACCCTCAAGATTGATCAATCGTTTGTTAGCGACATTGGTGTCGACGAAAATGACGCGTCTATTGTTCGTTCCATCATTAGTCTGGGCCACCAGTTCAACCTGCAAGTCATTGCGGAAGGAGTGGAGACACTGGAACAACTGAATTTCCTGCGCGCCCATGGCTGCGATGAAATGCAGGGCTATTACTTCAGCCGCCCCTTGCCCCCCGACGATTTCTTGGCGCTAATCAATAGCAGTCCGATGTTGCAGTAAAGGGCACCCTAAAGCAGATGCCGCAAAATTTTTCCGTTATATCAGGCGAACGCCTTGGCGATGCGGCTGACTGCATTTTGCAGGTTTTCCATCGAAGTGGCAAAGGACAGGCGGATGTAACCTTCGCTGCCGAAAGCCGAGCCGGGTACCACGGCCACTCCAGCCTGTTCCAGAAGGTATTCTGATAGCGCGACATCAGTAGGCGCTTTGATTGCACCTTTGCTATGTAGCGTCTTAATGGCAGAGCGCACATCGGGGAAGGCATAGAACGCGCCGCCCGCCATGATGCACTTCACCCCGGCAATCTTGTTCAATGCATCGACGATATAAACATGGCGCTCACGAAATGCCTTGAGCATAGGCGTAATGCAGCCCTGATCGCCGTTCAATGCCGCTTCTGCCGCCACCTGTGAAATCGAGGTGGGGTTGGAAGTGCTTTGCGACTGCACATTCTCCATCGCCGTGATGATGTGCTCCGGCCCGCCCGCATAGCCGATACGCCAGCCGGTCATGGAGTAGGATTTTGATACGCCATTCAGCACCATGGTGCGCGGATACAAGTCGGGGCAGGCGTTGAGGATGTTGACGAATTTCTCATCGCGTAGCGCAATGTGCTCGTACATATCATCGGTGACAATCAGAATATCCGGATGCTTGCGCAGCACCTCGCCCAGCGACTTTAACTCGGTCAGGCTGTAAACCGCGCCGGACGGATTGCTCGGACTGTTGATCACCACCATCCGGGTCTTGCGTGTGATCGCCGCCGCCAATTGCGCAGGCGTCATCTTGAAACCCTGCTCGATGCCCGCTTGCACGATCACCGG
>JANPNS010000220.1:0-4466 GCA_031427575.1 Gallionellaceae bacterium | reverse complement strand
GCTGGGCCTGAGCGCCAATTCGTCACCTTGATGAACACGCAGGTTGCTGACGGTAGCCGGGTGACCTTGCGCTGTCGGGTCACCGACTCGGCCGGAGAAGTGCTGGACGATGGCGGTAAACCTCTGGTATTTGTTTGCGGCCAGCAGCAGGTGATCGCCGGTCTGGAAGAAAAACTCAAGGGAAAGGAAGCCGGCTTTCAGGGCCGCATAGAGTTGTCACCCGACCAGGCCTACGGGCCCTACCGGAAGGAACTGGTTTTTGAAGCGGTGCGTGAAAACCTGCCGGCGGATATGGACATCCAGCCCGGCATGGACCTGTCCCCCAGTGGCAGCGCAGGCCAATTCAACCTGAAGGTGCTAGCCCTGACGCAGCGCGGCGCCATGCTCGACGGCAACCATCGCTTTGCCGGCAAGCACCTGACATTTGAGGTGGAGGTGATCCGCGTCGAGCCCGCTAAGCAGGCAAGAGATGCGTCATCCTGAAGCACTGAGGTGGATGCCCCGCGTGCAAACGCAAACCGTGGCCGCCAATGGCCTGCTGTCAGACCGGCTGGGCAGGCTTTGCAGGATCTGCGCATCAGCGTCACCGACCGCTGCAACTTCCGCTGCACCTACTTCGGATGTAACGCACGGGCGCAGCCTCGCGGTTCATTTGCGCGGCCGTATCTATGGCACTGCGCTGCGGCGAGCTGGTCCATCGTGATGCCCCCGAGTGATTTTTCAACCATGAGCGAGTTCGTATTGGCGGCGGCTCAGGCGGCACCGGTGCATTTCGACCGAGAAGCATCAACCGATTTTGCTTCCGCCGTCTAGACTTTCAGGTGCAGCCATCGCTACTGGATACACTGCTCAAATGGCCGAATTCAGGCACCGACTCCACTTAACCGGGAAAAATCAGCAATGAAAAACAGAAGCTCTTTTTTCCAACCCTGCTTCCAAATTGCCCTATTGTTGCTGGCCGTCATGGCACTGTACGGCGGGTCGCTGCGCGCGCCGTTTGTTTTTGATGATCTCAATTTTTTTGAAAGCCCTGCAACCATCGCGAACTATGGTCATACGTATTTCAGCTTCGATTTGCGCTGGTTATCTTTTGCAACCTTTGGTTGGACAGTAAATTGGTTTGGTCTCGATATATTCTGGCTTAGGTTAGGCAATGTGTTGTTGCACGCAGCCAATGCGATCACTTTGTTTTTCCTGTTGCGGCGGCTTTTTCGAGTGGCGCTGGTCAATAACGATGTCGCAAATGGTATGCCGTCATCGTTAGCGTGGCTTGCTTTTTTTGGCGCGCTGATCTTTGCTTTGCACCCCGTCTCCGTTTACGGTGTAGCCTACCTCATTGAACGCTCCATCCTGATGGCGACCCTGTTCGTCTTGCTGATGTTGCTTGCTTACCTGGAAGGACTGTTACGCGGGGGTTGGCGCTGGATGCTGGCCGCAGCCCTGTTATATTTTGCCGCCGTATACTCCAAAGAACACAGCATCGCGGCACCGGGGGTGGCGCTGGCGTTGACGTTTCTCATCCGTAAACCGTCGCTGGCGTTGTTCAGGCAAATCGCGCCTTACTTCATTTTGACGGCCATGATCGCGGTAACCGTGCTATTGAGCGCCAAAGGGATGCTCGGACATGCCTACGAACCGAATGCGGTTGGAATACTCGATCTATCCGCAAAAAAGCAAGGGTTAGCGCAATTGCCTAATGCCTACTTGCTGAGCATCCTCACCCAATCCGGCCTGTTTTTTAAATATCTCTGGCTGTGGCTGCTGCCTAATCCGGCCTGGATGTCGGTGGATATGCGTGAGTCGTTTGCCATTTCATTCCTGAGCTGGCCGCATAGCCTTGGGATGGTCGCGTTTCTGAGCTACCCCTGCGCCGCAGTCTGGCTGTTGCTCAAGCAGGGGAAAATGGGGCTATTGGGGTTTGCCCTGCTGTTTCCCTGGATTCTGTTCTTGACTGAAATTTCCACCGTGCGCATTCAGGAACCTTTTGTGCTCTACCGCAGCTACCTGTGGATGCCGGGGTTGTTGGCGGCACTTCCGCTGCTGTTCGGTTGGCTTGCACCCAAAAAGATCCTCATGCTGTTGAGTGTCTTTTGCCTGCTGTTAATACCACTGACACTGAACCGGCTGAACACCTTCTCCGCTGCTTTGCTGTTATGGGATGATGCTGAAAAGCTGGTGCGCAACAAGCCCAAGGCGTTCGGCATCGAACGCATTTATTACAACCGTGGCACCGAATTGGGGCAACTCAAACGTTACGAAGAAGCCATCGCCGATTTCAGTAAGGCCATCGCCATATACCCTTTTGATTTTGCGTATGGCAATCGTGCCACGGCCTATTTCTTTCTGGGAAAATATCAAGAGGCTCTGCGTGATTTTGGCCACGCCCTCGCGCTCAATCCGGACCATGCCATCTCTTATTATGGTCGCGCCATGACTTACCGCGCCCTCGCTAACTTCGCGGCGGCACAGGATGATTTAAGGAAAAGCTGCGCAATGGGGTTATGCCCATGATCAACATGGCGGTCACTACTGGATAAGCGGCCAATGAATGCTGGTCAGGCCACTGCCGGCTCCCGTGCCTTGTCGGCTTCGATAATGTGAAAGAGTCCACCACGATGGGGGCGCCGCAGGCAAACACTTGATAGGCGATAATGGATATATGAAATTTCCAAGTGGTTTGGTCACCCGGCGGCAGCAGTTTTTGATGCTGTTGCTGAGCGCCGTGCTGGTCGCAGTGTACGGACTGGCGTACGCGGGTTGGCTGCCCCTGCCTGGAGCACAACCGCCTTCATTGCTGCAGCGCTTGAATGTGCCACAGTCGTCGGATCCGTGGGAGATCGACGCTATTTTTGACGGCTACCGGGTGAAACTTTCGTTACCGCAGGAATTGCTCAAAATCAACATGCTCCCGCCGCAGATTCAAAACAGCGTGCGGCAACGAATCGAGTACAGGCGGCGCAACATCGAGGTCTTACGCAGAGTGGCGGTGGCGCTGGATCGAGTATTCGAAAGTGGCCAGATTGTCCATTTGGCCGAGCACGACCAGACGCTGGAACATGTCGTGATGTCCCTTCCGCCATTGTTGCAAGGTACTAATCCTGAATTGTCACTGGCGCTGCACGAGCCGGTGCTGACCGCGCTGCCGGGCTACACCAAGGTGGATTTTTTCTTGCCGGATAGCTTGATTCCACAAGTGGCGCTGCGGCTGCGGAAGTTGGGGATAGAGCAACGGGTGAAGCTGCACGGCCAGCAAGCGTACGAGCTTATTGAAGGTAGAATCCCGCTGCGACATTTCACCACCCGCTGGGTGCGCGACCTGTTTTGGACTGCTGCAGACCAGGGTGGCCGTTCTCTGCTGATGCTACCGATGGCGTCATATCAAATAAACGACTTGTCTCGCCCTGATAACGATTACGTCAGCGAGCTGGACGATGCGCAGAACGAAGTGGTCCGGGCGCCGCTGTTTTTCAAGGGGGGAAACCTGCAGGTCGCTGTTATCGGCGGTCGGCGTATTCTGTTTATCGGGCAGGACGAGCTGCAACTAAACCAGAGTTATTTTTACAACGCGTTTTTTTATTTTCCGCGGCCGGAGGAGGTGCTGGGACTATTCAAACAACTCGCTGGTGCGGACGAGGTGCGGGTACTGCCCAACAGCAAACACTTGTTCCACCTGGATATGGTGATGTCGGTATTAAGTCCGGGGACAGTGGCGTTGATTGAACCGGTCGACAAGGACGCGCTGGTCGTTGAAGACCGGCGCGTAATAGCGGAAGTGCGCCAGGCACTGACAGCATATGGTTTCCGTATTGTCGCGGTGCCGACGCTCGCCGACTGGGTGAGTACTTTCAAGTCGCCAGTCAACATCATAGCCTTCACCCATCGCGACAGCGGACGCTTGAGTGCCATCGTCCCGCAGTTCGAGGACCGGGTGCTATTGGCAAAAGGCAAGTCCCTCTCGATCCAGCAGAAAATAAAACAAGCCTATACGGACGCAGGCGTGGAGACGATTTTTACGGCGAGCGATTTCTACCAATTCGGCGGCAATTTTCATTGCGCTATTTTGCCGATCAAGTGAACCCATATCCGGCGACATCATGGCTCTACCTGACAACGGGGGTTGACTGTTCAGCGACCAGGCGGCGGGCTGGATGCAGATCGGCCGCCAACTGCTCGCGGGGGTGTAACCGGTTGAGCCTGAGCTGGCGCAACTCATCACGCATGATCACCTGTCCTTCTACCGGGAAGAACCGCCTCAAGTGAAGCGTTTTTAGGTAGCCTTCTCCTGCATTACCGGGCAATGTGGGACTTTGCACTGCTCTTCGTTCGTGTTTTCCGCTCGCTCGACTCCATCGTCGGTGACGAAGCCACCGCGCGCAAGTGGCTTAACAGCGAAAACAGCGGCCTGAACGCCCGGCCCATCGAACTCATACGCAACACCGAAGGATTGGTACGTGTTGTTCAATACC
>JANPNS010000219.1:0-5121 GCA_031427575.1 Gallionellaceae bacterium | reverse complement strand
ACCAATCTATTTTCTTCGCGCGCTAGCAAAAGTGCTGAAAGAGAATCCGAACATGCGCGGACGCATTGAAGCATGTTTCGTCGGTTTGTTCAGACCTGAACATATCAATTTAATCAATCAACTTGGGCTTCAAAATTCGGTGAATTTGGTCGGCTATATTGAACATAAAGAATCAGTCAAATATTTATTGGGATCGGATGTGTTGTGGACGATCATGCAGGATGATTGGACAACGCCAGGAAAAATATTCGAATATATCGGTACACAGAAAAAAATTCTCGGCTGCGTGCCAAAAGGATACATCCGCAATATCATTGAAGAAGCAGGCGGAACATGTGTTGAACCGACAAATGTCAACGCAATTGCGGAGTTGATCGTGGAATTCTATCAGCACTATGAACGAAAAGAACTGCGCGGTGCGCGTCCGGAAATTGCTGAAAAATATAATCGTATAAAATTAACCGGAGAACTTGCTAAAATTTTCACAAAATTTTTAGAGGTCTAACGGATGAAAGTATTGGTAATCGGTTCCGGAGGACGCGAACATGCAATTGTTTGGAAATTAAAACAAAGTCCGCACGTAAAAACACTATTCTGCGCTCCGGGAAACGCAGGAATTGGAGAGATCGCCGAATGTATTCCAATCAAAGCTGATGATATCTACGGACTTGTTCAGTTTGCGCAAACGAATTTGATAGACTTGACAGTTGTTGGAAGTGAAGTGCCGCTGGTCATGGGAATTGTTGATCTGTTCAACGAACGAGGATTGAAGATATTTGGTCCGTCGAAAGCTGCCGCGCTGGTTGAAGGAAGCAAAATGTTTCTGAAACATTTTTTGAAACGGCACAATATTCCTACCGCAAAATATCGTACGTTCAAGCAATCCCAATTTGAAAACGCGGCACAATACATCCGGGAAACTTCTGCGCCGTATGTGATTAAAACAGACGGTTTGGCAGCGGGAAAAGGCGTTGTTATTTGCCAATCAGCTGAGAAAGCAATTGAAACGGTAAAAGAATATTTTCACGAGAAAATATTCGGCGATGCTGGAAGCAATATCGTAATAGAAGAATTTATGGTTGGTGAAGAAGCTTCTGTTTTTGTAATTTGCGATGGTGAAAATTATGTTCTGCTTTCTTCCGCCCAAGATCATAAACAAATTCTGGATGGTGATAAAGGAAAGAATACCGGTGGAATGGGAGCGTACGCGCCCGCGCCGATGATAACGGACGAAATTCTTTCACGCGTTGAACGGGAAATCATTCAGCCGACACTTGCAGGAATGAAATCGGAGGGATACCCGTACAAAGGATGTTTGTACGTTGGTGTGATGATCACCCCCGAAGGACCGAAAGTTGTTGAATTTAACTGCCGCCTCGGAGATCCTGAAACACAAGTGCTGATGCCGTTGATCGAGAGCGATCCGGTAGAACTTTTCTATGCTTCTGCAACAGGAACGCTTTCTACATATTTGTTAAAGTTGAAAACCGCTTCCGCTGTTTGCGTTGTGATGGCATCGAAAGGATATCCCGATAAGTATGAAACAGGGAAACAAATTTTTGGAATTCGTGAAGCGGAAATGGATGGCGCGATAGTCTTTCATGCGGGAACGAAAAATGATCATGGAAAAATCCTTTCGGCGGGAGGCAGAGTGTTAGGCGTAACGGCAATCGGAGACGAATTACAGAAAACCATTGAAAAAACATATGATGCAGTAAAGAAAATATCTTTTGACGGCGCATATTGTAGAACTGATATTGGAATGAAAGGACTTACAAAATAATGAACGTACTTGTCACCGGCGGTGCCGGATTTATCGGATCGAATGTTGTTGACGCGTTTATCAATGAAGGACACAACGTAATCATTCTGGATAATTTTTCAAGCGGCAAAGATGAGAATGTAAATCCAAAAGCAACAGTGTATCGAATGGATATTCAAGATGCGGCTGTAGAGAATATCTTTCGAGATGAAAAGATCGAAGTGATGTGTCATCACGCTGCACAAATGGATGTTCGTAGATCAGTCGCCGATCCGAAATTCGATGCGTTGGTAAATGTTCTCGGTTTTCTCAATTTAATGGAAGCGGGAAGAAAACATGGATTGAAGAAAGTTCTTTTCGCTTCAACAGGTGGAGCGATCTATGGCGAGCAGGATTATTTTCCTGCGGACGAGCAGCATCCGAATCGTCCGCTCTCTCCCTATGGAATTACAAAGTTGACAACGGAAAAATATATCTTCTTCTATAAAGAAATTTATGGAATTGATCACGTTATTCTCCGGTATGCGAATATTTACGGACCGCGTCAGAATCCCCATGGCGATGCAGGAGTTGTTGCAATCTTTTCGTTGAACATGCTTAACGGTGAGCAGCCGATCATCAATGGAGACGGAAAACAAACGCGCGATTATGTCTTTGTGGGCGATGTTGTAAAAGCAAACGTTCTTGCTCTATCGTACAACGGTTCTACCATTTTCAATATTGGAACTGGTATTGAAACAGATGTAAATCAATTGTTTTCTTACATCAAAAAACTGACCGGATCGAGCGCGGAAGAGAAACATATTCCTGCAAAAGCCGGAGAACAAATGCGAAGCGTTATTTCTTCCAAAAAAATCAACGAGATGCTTGGATGGAAGCCGACCGTGACTGTTGAAGAAGGATTGAAGAAGACGGTAGAGTTTTTCAAGTCAAAAAGGTAAAAGTGAAAAATTGTAACTACACAGTGTAGTTTATCACACTTTGTAACTCCGCCATTCCCGCCTGCCTTCTTATTTATCGGTTGGCGGGCAGGTATGGCGGAGATATTGGAAACCACCAAAATTCATAGGCTTTAGCCCTGAAAAAATATCATGGCTAAAGCCAGATTTGTGTTGCTTTTTTTATCAGTCCGCTAAAGCGGACTGCAATTTATTTTTTAATTTCTTTTTCATCTATTGCAGTCAGATTTATCTGACTGAAGGAAATAATATTCAAAATAGAAATGGCTTTAGCCACATTTTCGAGTTACTTAGGAGTTACGAAAAATTAAGAGTAAAAATTTACAGCTAAGTGCTAATACCGAACAGCTAATTGCTGATTAACGATTAATGAAGCAAACAATCAACATACAAAAAATTCTTTCCGGTGACAGGCGGAGTGTTGCGCGCGTGATCTCGTTCGTTGAGAATGAGAATGAAGGCATGGAACAATTTCTTTCTGAAATATATAGACATACCGGAGGTGCATATCTGAATCTCACGGCCTACGTGCTCTCCGGCGGCGACCGGAAGCACGCGATGTTTAAGTGACGGAACGCGGCAGAGACACTTTGGGGTGATCCCGGGTGTTTCCTGCCGCCTCTATCCAGCGCCTGGCTGGTGAGCGTGATTAAACCGGGTGGAGCGGGCCGTCCGTTCCACCCAGACTCTTCCGCATCGTTCAGGCCCATGGCCTCATCCATTTTCTAATCGCACCCCGGGCCGGGCAATTACCCGCCAGCCCTTGCCCGGACACGCAAACGGGCACTCGATCATCGTCTCCAACACGGTGACGCTCATCAACTCAATCGTGGGCGGCGAATCCAGCTTTTCCAACTGCATCGGCATCATCATGGACGGCGGTCACACCATCTGCTTGGACCGCAGCGTGAACTTCACCGCGCTGACCAGCCGCAATAACCTCGATGATTTTTTCGGGCTAACCCACTGCGTTTCTGGCCACGATCGCTTCCGACAGGAGGCCCAGCGCCTGGGCCCGGGGCACGCTGCCGATGAGCCGCCGCTCGATCTGATTGTTCACGACCGGGATGTTCCGCATTTCACACGCCAGCAGCACCGGCAGGACATCAGCGAGGCGTTGGTCGGGAGTCAGGCAGGGCGGTGGCGGCTGCATGATGTCGGACGCGATCACGCTGCCCAGCTCGCTTTCCACGTTCAGATGCTGCTTCAAATCGTGCAAGGCGACGACGCCCAGCAACCGGCCATCGCCGCTCACGACCGGTAGAAAATTATTCGGCACCTGGAGAAACCGGTCGGCAATGGTGCGAAACGGCGCGTTCTCCTGCACTGGCGGCACCGGCTCGCGCATCAGATCCGCCACGGTCCGTTCCGTCGCCGCGCCAGGCCGGATGTTCTCGCGATCCAGGTCCAGGCCTTTCCGGCGCAGCGGCTCGGTGTAGATGGATTCGCGGTGAAGGCTTCGGGCCACCAAGGTCGAGACCGCGCAGGTGAGCATCAGCGGCGGCATGAGGGAATAATTCAGCGACAGCTCGAACAGCATGATCAAGGCGAGCAAAGGAGAATGAGTTGTGGCCGCCAGGGCTCCGCCCATTCCCACCAGCGCAAAGCAGCCGGTGGGAATCTTCAGTCCAAAGCCCGCCAGGTGCAGCACCGCTTCAAACAGGCTGCCCGCCGCCGCGCCGAGAAACAGCGTGGGGGTGAAGACTCCGCCGACGGCACCGGAGCTGACCGTGGCCGTGGTCGCGAGAAATTTCGCGGCGAACAGGCCGATGATGAACAGAATCTTCGGCTCGCTGCGGAGCAGGCGATCCGTGGCCGCGTAGCCGTTGCCCCAGACATCGGGATAGGACAGCCCGATCACTCCGACCACCAGCCCGCCCAACGCCAGCCGGGCGTAGATCGGCACCGGCAGCTTCTCAAACCAAGTCTGGCCGAAGCGAAGGGACTTGAGGAACAGCGCGCCAATGCCGCCGCAGAACCCGCCGAGCAGCAGGAACCACGGCAGTTCCGAAAGGCGGGTGAACTCGAACGACGGGGCATCGAACCAATGGCCCGTCCCAAAGAAGGTTCGCGAAAGGACCGACGCCACCACGGAAGAAACGAGGAGCGGGGCGAACAGGTTCATCGAGAAATTCCCGAGAACAATCTGCGCGGCGAACACGGCTCCGCTGATGGGCGCGTTGCAGCCGGCGGCCACCCCGGCGGCCGCGCCACAGGCCACCATCAGGCGCAGGCGATAAGGCGGCCACTTGCCAAGCTGGCCAAACTTCGAGGCGAGCGTGGACGCGATCTGGATCAGCAAGCCTTCCCGGCCGATTGACGCTCCGGTGCTGATGCTGACCAGCGACGAGGCGGCGTTCAGCGTGGCAGTGCGCAGGGAAAGACGGCCATCTCCGGCGA
>JANPNS010000218.1:0-8036 GCA_031427575.1 Gallionellaceae bacterium | reverse complement strand
GTGGACGAAGACGGCCAGGACATCGCGCGCGGCCTGACCAACTACAACTCCGAAGAAGCACGGCTCATCGCACAACATGCCAGCAAGGAGATCGAAACCCTGCTTGGGTATGGTGGCGATGCTGAGATCATTCACCGTGATAACCTAGTATTACTGTAAGACAAAAAGACGTGGTGATGTGTTAATGCAAGACCTGACCCCATAGTTTCCCATAGTTTCATGACCCCATAGTTTCCACATAGTTTCCATAGTTTCATGACCCCATAGTTTCGGATATTTCGGGCACTTTTAAGTGGGGTCATAATATGCCTGGAGGCGTCAGATGGAAATGGAAGGGACAAGGAATAAACGCTGCACAAACCATCAGCCCGGCTGGCGTGCCACGATCTGGGCCGGCGTGATTGCCGGCACCGTGGCCACGCTGATCCAGGTGCTGCTGTGGCTGGTTTTTACCGATGATTTCCCCGCCATCCTGTTCCGCGATGCCCGGCTTACCGCAGCACTGGTGCTGGATGATTCAGTGTTGCCACCACCAGCCACATTCGATGTCGGCATCATGCTGGTGGCCACGTTTATCCACTTTGCGCTTTCGATCGCTTACGCCACATTGCTCGCGCCACTTGCTGTGCGTCTTGGCGGTGCCTCGGCACTTTTGGCAGGCGCTGTGTTCGGTGTCGCGCTGTATATCGTCAATCTATACGGCTTCACAGTGGTCTTCCCGTGGTTCGCGCAGGCGCGTGGTTGGATTGCTTTGGTCGCTCATGGGGTGTTCGGGGTGATGGCCATCCTGGTCTACCGATGGCTGGGTGTCAGTAGTGCGCGATCTCCACCAACCGTGCATTGAGCATGCGCGCCAATGCTACACCACCCTGCTGCATGACGGAATTATGGTTCCATTTGATGAATGGGCGCGCAAACAACGCCAGCAGGTTCATCCAGACTGGTGTGGTGTGCACCTGCCACTCGTAGCGCACGATGGTCACGGTGCCGTCGGTGGTAAATGACCAACGGCCCAGACCTTCTACATCACCGCTGGCGATACCTTCGATGGCAGCCAGCGGTTCGATGTGGCTGACGCGAATGTCGAAAGTAAGCCGATACGGCAAACGCCCTCTCCAGGTGTAACGGCGCACACTGCCGATACCTCGGTCATCACCGGGTGAGAGATCCACGACACTCTCCACATTGCGCCACCACTGCGGCCAGTTCAGGGAAAGGGAGATGGCCTCACACACTGCTTCGATCGGTGCTTCGATATTCCAGGTGGTGACAAAACGGTATTGCATCTGCACTCTCCAAACAACGTGATTTCTGCTCAATGCCCTCTCCCTAGCCCTCTCCCGCCTGCGGGAGAGGGAATTATGGATTGAACAATGTGTCCGGCAGTTCAGTGTTGATTTCCAGGTCTTCCATCACCACGGTTTCTATGAGGGCATCCTGTCTATCGCGGCTGGTCACCTTGATTGGGAACCGGCTTGCCATATCCAACCACAGTTCGTAGCGGTGTACGCCGGCCACCGCAACACCGCCCACGCCGGTCACGACCAGATGCAGAACCGTGCGCCCGTCCATACGCTCTTCGCCTGACACCTCGGCATTGCCATTCTCCCTCAGGGTGCGGATATTTTCGAACAGCGCCCCGACATCCGAGCGATCCACATGCTGGCCGCGCGCACTTCGGATCAGTGGATTGCCGGGACTCAAATTGAGTTCCGGGAAACGACCGGCGCCAAACGGCCACAAGCGCACGCGTTGGGTAGTTGGATTGTAAATCAGCAGCGCGCCGGTATGTGGACGAATGAATTCCATGCGCACGAAGCCGGGTTTCTTGTAGTAGTAGCGGATATGCTCCTCGTCGTCGTCATGAAAGGAATAGATGGTGACACGATAGGACTCGACCGTTTGGTAGTGCTCGATAGCGGTAGCCAGCAGATCTGGTGGAGTACCAGTGGGGTGAGAACCGGTGAGAGCTGCGGCAAGCATCAGGGTTGGCAGCATTGACTATTGGGCGCCTCTAAAAATTCAAAATCCTAAGCGAGACAAGGCGCGAGCAAAAAATTGCGACGCCGCATATATATGATATGTAAGGAGTAATTTTTTGTGAGCAACGCAGTATCGCGACGGAGTTTGGATTTTTAGAGGTACCCTATTGAATTACTTCGAGCACGCCTTCCATACCCGTGTCACGGTGGCTTTTAAAGAACATCAGTTTGTTCTTGCAATAAAAAGGATATTTGCCAACGGCGGTAGGCGTTAAGCGGATAACTTTGGCATCGCTTGAAAGTTTTTCATCCACCAAGAGGATCGCTTCGGGCGAGTGCATGACGAAAGTGTGGGGGATAAAACCCTTGGCCACACTGACTGTCAGTTCCACCGGCACATTCACGCGGACTATCACGCGGTTGGGTTTGAAAAAATCGCTCCCGCCTTCAATCCGCACGTGCTGCACGCCATCGGCGGCGGTGGTTGCCTGATAAACCACCTCCTCAGGCGGGGCAGTGTCGGCTCGACACGTTACATATCCGGCAATCCCAAGGCAGAACACAAATAATGTCAGGTGATTTTTCATGGTAGGCAGAGGTTAGTGGATTGTAGAAAATTCTAGGGAAGCGCGGATTTAATCGCTGAAGCCGCGCTAACGGCGTTGCAACATGGCTCAAAATCCTCGTGTACATTGAGCACACTCCGGTTTTTCGCCCTGTTTCGCCTTGCTATCATCGGCTTGATCGAATAAATCTGCGTTTCCCTAGTGAAGATTGTAATGACTCATTTTGGACTATCTGCAGCGTTCAGGCAATAGTCACAAATTTACCCGCAACAGCCGCGAAGCTTAGTGGCTGCCGCTGGCATTGGCATTGGCATTGGCATCGACCACAATTCTAATCAGCGCATCTGCGGCACTGTCTATTTGAATATTGGAAAAGATTAACCAGCCCTCACGCATGTAAAAATACTCCATACGTTGCGTATCTCCACCAAGGTAAAACGGCTGGAACTGCTTGCCGGTAACACGGCTATCCGTATCCTCAGGCTGTCCAATCATGTCCTCGACCTGTTCCGGTGTCATACCAATTTGCAGCTTGGCGAATTTGCTGTTGAGCGCAGGTGTACCCACGATCTCGCCGCTGATTGTGCCATCCGCTGACCTCACTGTCCGCACATTTGATTTAGGCGGCAATGGAATGGCTGCGGATTCTGATCCTGGAGCGGCGGCAGGAGCGGCGGTAGGAGCGGATTCCGAACCAGGGACTAGAGCGGTATCTGGGGCAGATTTGCTGGTGTTGTCTTGTTGCCACGACGCACAGCCAAACAAAAAAAGACAGCAAACCGCTGGGACCAACCTGGCATTCCGGTTCATGTGCTTGCTCCCGTAAAAAATGAAATACAAAAGCAACCTAGCCTCAATCGAAGCGGCGGCGGAATGCCCCGCTACTCTCCAAGGTCATTCACAATGCATGTAAGGAGCTACTTGTTATTCTACTCTGAATGGCTGATGTCAGAAACCAAACGCAATGGTTAATGTTTACCAGACAATAACAGCCAATTTGAAGGCTCTGACATTCGCAGGTTCAATAGTTAACCTGGTTATGTATAATGGGAGTCAGGCAACTCTGTGGTGATGCCTATGCTTTTAGCCCGCCTTATCAGCCGAATGCTTGCCGTCCTGTCAGTTTCGCTTGTGCTAAGCCTCCCGGCAAATGCCAAGGAAACATTGCGCGTGCTGACGTGGCCAGGCTATGCCGACAGCGATATGGTTAAGGATTTTGAGCAGCGCTTCGGCGTGCATGTTGACGTGAGCATGGTCAATTCCGACGACATGCTCCGGAAAATGATCAGTGCTAATCAGGGCGGCGATTTCGATGTTTTTGCTGCAAGCAGCGCTGACATGCCATACTACATCAGACAGCAGCTTATAGTCCCGTTACAGCTTGCTGCCATTCCCAATACTTCCCACCAGCTGCCACGCTTTAGCAATCTGCGGGCCATTCCGGGAATTACTCGGCAGGGACAGGTTTTCGCCATTCCTTACACTTACTCGGAAATGGGTCTGATCTATGATCGCAAGCAATTCAAAAATGCGCCAACAACGATGGCAGCGATGTGGGATCCAAATTACCAGGGGCGTGTTCTGGCTGTTGCCACCAGCAGCCACAACTTTTCGATTGCATCCCTGTTGCTCGACGGCTCGCCTTTCCAAATTCAGGATAAGCAATTCAACAGGGTAGCTGAGCATCTGATTGCTTTGCGCCGCAATGTATTGACCTTCTACACACTGCCGCAAGAGTCGGCGCGTCTGTTCCGTAAGTATTCGGCCGCACTGCTATTTGCCAGTCACGCAAGCCAGCAGCTCAAACAGTTACGCGATGCGGGCGCTAATGTCGGTTATGTTATCCCGCGCGAAGGCGCATTGGCTCGGCTGGACTGTTGGGCGATCACGCGCGGAGCGAAGAACAGGCATCTCGCGGAAAGCTGGATTAATTACACACTGGAAGCCAGTGTCAGTGACGAGCTGACCCGGCGCCAAGGTCTTGCCAACACTATCACAGTTGGCTCACTGGTAAAAAATTCAGACAAAATAATCTGGCTGACATCGGTGGAGAATGCCCAACGCAGAGCATATCTCTGGAGCCACATCATTTCTGGCGACTCACCAGGGAAATTTTTGACGCCATGAAATTCTCCGATGCCATGGAATTCTTCCGCGCCATGAAGCTCGGTATCGGCTTCAAGCTTGGCATCCTGCTTTCTGCATTCGCCATTCTGGCAACGGGTATCACTGGCTATTACTTCTACGCCTCCAGTCGTACCCTGCTGGTCAGCGCGGCAGAACGCGATCTGCTCACAGCCGCACAGGTTGTGGGCCGCAATATGCGACTCATTATTGACGTGATTGCCGTGGATGCGCAGTTGCTGGCGTCCATCCCGGCGACCTATGATGTTTTTGGCTCAGCAAACGTCGCGCTCGCCGAACGTGACAAAAAGGTTCTGGCTGACACCTTCTCAGCCATGCTCTCGGTGCATCCCGAATATTTTCAGATTCGCCTGATCAGTGCCGACAAACACGGCCTGGAGCTGGTTCGCGTCGATCGCAATGGCAAAGCACTGACACGGGTAATGGCAGGCAATCTGCAGGAAAAAGCGCATTTCCCTTATGTCTTTGACACATTGCGACTGGGGCGGGGGGACACCTATCTGTCGGATATCACCATCAACCATGAGAAAGGCGCACATTCCGGCCAGAATAAACCGACCCTGACTACCTCCACTCCGGTGATCGCTGCCAATGGCAAGCTACTGGGGCTGATTGTGATCAACATTGATTTGAACGGGCTTTCCCGTCTGCTAAAGAGCAACCTGCCGAGTACCTATCAGCTGTATCTCACCAACCAATGGGGTGATTTTCTGATACACCCTGATGCTGACCAGACTTTTGGCTTTGATAAGGGTCGGCGTGTTCTCGTTCAGGATGTATTCAAGCCTGTCTCAGATCTGATCCTGGGCAAAAATATGAATGTCGTCATGAATATCAAAAAAGAAGAACTGCAAAACCAGAACGGATTCATCGCAGCATTTACCAAGCTGCCTTTCGGCGACACCATCAAAAAACGTTTTGTGATACTCGGCCTGTCCCAGCCACTGGATAACATTGCACGAGAGACCACCAGACTGGGCTGGGATACCGTTCAAATCATTCTCGCTTTCAGCAGCCTTGCGCTCATTCTTTCCGCGCTGACATCCCGCTTCGTTACCGGGCCGTTGCATGACATAGTCGGCGCGATCAGGCGTTTTTCCAAAGAGCATGTCATCAGTGCACTACCGCTAACGCGTAATGATGAACTCGGCCTGCTCTCGCGCAGCTTCAACGATATGCAAACGGAAATAATGGCGCATCTGTTGGAACTGAACGAGAGCCGCAAAGCGCTCGATCACCTGGCCCGGCACGATGTGCTGACCGGACTGCCCAATCGTCGAATGTTCTTCGATCGGCTGGAACATGCCATCGCCAATTCGCGGCGCAGTGGCAGGAAACTGGCCGTACTGTTTGTCGATCTTGATCATTTCAAGGAGATTAATGACAGGCTGGGCCACACGATAGGCGACGCCGTCTTGGTAGGCGTTGCCAACCTGCTTAAATCGTCTGTGCGTGAAGTCGATACTGTTGCGCGTCTGGGAGGTGACGAGTTCGTCATTCTGCTCGACACCCTAGATGACCCACAGAACGTAAGAAGCATTGTGCAAAAGCTGCATGATCGCTTTCAGAGTGCCATGCCGATCGAGCAGCATAATATCCATGTCCGTGCCAGCATGGGAGTCAGTCTTTTCCCGGATAATGGCAAGGACGCAGACGAACTGATGCAAAATGCCGATCAAGCCATGTATCGCTCTAAACACGATGGCAGGAACACCTACAAGTTCCATGCATACCGGGGAGACAGTCCGAGCTGAGCTGGAAAAAACTGACCAAAATGGAATCTGATATGCAAGCGTGCAAAAAGTAGCATGGTTCACAAACTGTACTCAGCAAACCAGTAAATGCGCTATCTGCCGTATTCAGGTTATGCTGTCAGTGGGACATGTAATGGGCACCTCTAAAAATTCAAACTTCTAAGCCAGACAAGGCGCGAACAAAAAATTGTGACGCAGCATATGTTTGATATGTAAGGAATAATTTTTTGTGAGCAACGCAGTATGGCGACGAAAGTTGGATTTTTAGAGGTGCCCTAATGATTGAAACGCTCACCCTCATCACCCTGTCCATTCTGCTTCTCATTTATTTCCGCCCCGGAAAAATGCCGCCATTGGATAGCCCGCTGGTGATAAATCGTACCGGGCACTATCAAGCCACTCTGGCACCACAGCTCAATCTGGCCCAACCCTTTATTGAGGCGATTGCTGAACAGCTTGCGCCAGCGAATGGGGAACAGCCGGACAGCACGGCACAAATTTTTGAGGTGTATGACAATCAGGTCATGGCACGCAGCCAGCAATTTTACCTACTTGCTATTAGCCGGCGCGAGGGAATGTTATATTTTCAAGCAAGCAGCCCTCAACTCCATACGCAGCATAAATACAGCGCAGCAACAGACCAGCACATTGTGGCAGCCGTGCAGGAAGCAGCTCAACGGCGTGGCATTACCGTTAAACAAATCGCACAATAAAAATGGACGCCCGCAGGCGTCCATCAAACGTGCCACAGAAACTGTATCAATTAAAACGTGTGCTTCATCCCCAATGACAGCGCGCTTGGATCAGCGTCGGCACCCTTGGCGTTGACGAAGCCGGAGCTGGTACCGGCATCGCTCGCAGCCAGCCCGTATGAAGCGTTCACATCGTTGCTCAGCCGGGTGTAAATGGCATACAACGTGGTACGTTTGCTGAAGTTGTGGTCGTAACCCACAGTTGCTTGCTTCGCCCCGCTCGACACCCTGTTACCCAGTTCACCCGCCTTGACCAAGGCCAGCTTGAACGCACCGTTGGCGAGCTTGTACTTGCCGGATACAGTCAACGCATTGTGGCCGTAACAGTTGCTATCCGTGGAACCGCTGCTGCAGGTATATACCGCACCGGCAGTGTTTACATCGTCGCTGGTTTTTTCATAAGTCAGGCCTGTTTCAAAATCGCCGAACTTGTAGCCCGCGCCTACTTTTACTGCCTTTTCTTTTACACCAGTCGTTCCAGCAGCGTTGCCAGCGTTATTACCGGTACCAGTACTGCCGATATCATTGACTTGATAAGCTATGCTGGCAAACAAGGCATCGTCTTCATACAGACCCGCCACAGACAGGGTCTTGCCCTTGATGTCGGTCGAAGCAGTAGCCCCTTCAGCGCCATTGACGTAGGATGCCAGCACTGTCATACCGCCAAAATTTGGGCTGGTGTACATGACCACATCATTCGAACGTCCGTCAAATTGCAGCACGGAATTCTTGCCCTTGACCGCTCCGCCCATCAAGGCGCGGTTGTCACCTATTGAATCACGGAACATATCCAGCCGACGCGTGGCAACTTTGTACGGTGTATCGTAGCGGCCCAGG
>JANPNS010000217.1:0-3162 GCA_031427575.1 Gallionellaceae bacterium | reverse complement strand
AATCCTGAGCCAGGCAAGGCGCGAAATAAAGTCCGCGCAACCCATCTATTTTGACCCTTCGACTGAGCTCAGGACAGGAATGTAAGCGTTAAAATTTATTGAGCAACGCAGCATCGCGACGGAGTTTGGATTTTTAGAGGTACCCTAAAGATTGCAGCCAACCATCCGGACTTTGAGTGAGGCGTTTTGCCTCTGTCCCTGATGGAATCCGCTGAATGGCCCCTCATCATTTCCGCGCACTCTGGGTGCGTTGGAATTACCAGGTTACGCCACTCACGGTCTGACCTATCTCGCCATCATGTCATGATTGCCTGTGCAATCGGTGTCGGCTGCGTCGTGCTTGTTGGTCTTGACGTAGGGTTTGACGAATTGCGGTGCCATGAGTTGGACGGTATGCCCGAACTCGCCCAGTTTACGCGCCCAATGATGCACCAAAGGTAGGCAATCCGCATCCAGCCTGCGGCTGTACCAAAGGCAGGCAATCCACTGATGAAACAACTAGCCATTCCACTAGGTTGTCAAAAAACAACAACCAAGTGGCTGGTTATGTCCAGCAAGCTGGACGTGGAGTTGACACGGCGGAGTTGACACGGCACTGCCGCAGGCTTCCATGCCAATCAGACACGGCTCCAGATTGGCGAAGAACTTTGCCATTTCGCTCCGGCGCAATGGTTTGCGCAGCACGGCTTGGCCGTGCGTATCTACACCATGAATTTGAAATACTTCTTTTGCCAAGTCGATGCCTATCGTAGTAATCTTCATGTCGGACGCTCCTCTCTATGTGGGTGGGTTTTGCTGCACCACTACTTTGGCACTTGGATGCTATTTAGGGTAGGGGGCGTCCATTAGGGCACCTCTAAAAGCCCAACTTTCGTCGCCATACTGCGTTGCTCACAAAAATTATTCCTTACATATCAAATATATGCTGCGTCACAATTTTTTGTTCGCGCCTTGTCTGGCTTAGAAATTTGTATTTTTAGAGGCGCCCATTATATTATTTCCCGATAGAGCACTAATTTTGCACCTTTCCCTTCAAGGGTTAGGGTGGGGGTACAATCTTTGCACTCCTCTAAACATAAAGGCCAAAAAATGAAAAATATTTTGCTGGTAATCTCTTGTGCGTTGCTGAGCTGGAATGCGCATGCGCTGGGGCTGGCGGGCGTCAAGTTGCCTGACCAAGCGCAGGTGGGAAATGTTAGCTTGCAGTTGAACGGCACGGGTATCCACACCAGGTTCTTTTTCAAGGCATATGTCGGCGCGCTCTACCTGCCGCAAAAACAGGCTTCTGCCGAGGCGATTATTGCAGACGAGCGCGAGCACCGTATGGCGCTGCATATGCTGCGTGAATTGAGCAGCGAGAAATTGTTCAACGCCTTCAATGAGGCGATTGAGGCCAACCATACGCCAGCAGAGTTGGCGGCGCTGAATGCGCAGCTCAAGCAGATGGCGCAAATATTCGACACAATGAAAGAGGTGAAAACTGGCAACGTCATCACGCTCGATTATTTGCCTGCCAGCGACACCCAGATCAGCGTGAACAGCATCGCGCGCGGCACAATAGCAGGTGCGGCGTCCAACCGCGCCTTGCTCAAAATATGGCTGGGTAATAAACCAGTGCAAGAGGATATGAAGAAAGGCCTGCTGGGTGGTTGACAGGGTTGCGGCCCGCACTGCCAGCCTGAACGCGGACGGCCATTCCGCCAAGCTTGACCGCGCGGCACTTGATGTCGCCATCCGCGCACAAGGAGTGGCGTTTCAAGAGGCGATATCTGTTGGGCATTCATGGCTGTTTGCCGATATGCCACTGTTTGTCACGACAACGCAGGTCGCTCAGATGCAAGCGGTGATTGTGGCGGTGGGGCGGGTGGTGAAGTTATCGGGATGGATGCGCGATTCCCCTCTCCCCAACCCTCTCCCGCTTGCGGGAGAGGGGACAATCGTTGCCTGTCCGGCGCCAAAAACTTGTTTGGGTGTGTTCTACGGCTACGATTTTCATCTCAACGCGCAGGGCGCGCATCTCATCGAGATCAACACCAACGCCGGCGGCGGATTTTTGAATGCGCTGCTGCTCGATAGTCAGCGCGATACCGGGCTGCCAGGAAAAGCGCTTGCTGTTGAAAATCCAGAACAATCTTTTCTGGACATGTTCCGCAATGAGTGGCGGTTAGAGCGCGGCGATGCCTCGCTCAAGACCGTTGCCATCCTGGACGAGCAGCCGGAGTCGCAATACCTTTACCCCGAATTCCTGTTGGCGCAAAAACTGTTCGAGCGCGCGGATATCGCCACGCTCATTATCGATCCTTCTGCGTTACAGGCACGCCAAGACGGTTTGTATTGCAATGAACGGCGTGTCGATCTGATCTACAACCGCCTTACCGATTTCGATCTGCAACGGCATCCGCAAATATTTTCAGCCTACGAAAAGAAACAAGTGGTGCTGACGCCGAATCCTGCGCATTACCTTCGCTATGCGGATAAACGCAAACTGGCAGTGCTGACCGATGCACAGGCTTTGCGCGCAATAGGTGCAAGCGAAACTGACATCTCCACCTTGCAAGCAGGTGTTCCGCAGACATTAGTGGTGTGGCCTGAGATGGAGGCAACGCTGTGGGCGGAACGCAAACAATGGTTCTTCAAACCTGCTGCCGGCTATGGCAGCAAGGGTTCCTATCGCGGTGCCAATGTAACCAGGCGCGTGTTCCAGGAAATCCTGCATGGCGATTATGTCGCACAACGCATGGCTCCACCGGGCGAATGGTTGGTGAGTATGGAAGAAACGCTGCCGATAGCGTTCAAATTTGACGTGCGCTGCTATGTATACGACGGCGAGGTGCAGTTGATTGCCGCGCGCTTATACCAGGGGCAGACCACAAATTTCAGGACACCGGGCGGCGGCTTCGCTCTGGTGCGCGTGGTCGGGTAGAATGGGCGCATGTTGACCTATTCATTTGTGGCGGTCGGGGTCGGTGCGGCCATCGGCGCGTGGCTGCGCTGGGTCTTTGGCCTGTGGCTCAACCCGGTATTGCCGGAACTGCCGCTCGGCACACTGTCCGCCAATCTGCTGGGCGGTTATCTGATCGGCCTCGCTGTGGCATTTTTTATGCAGCATCCGAGTCTGTCACCGGAATGGCGTTTATTTATCATCACCGGTTTTCTCGGCGG
>JANPNS010000216.1:0-3732 GCA_031427575.1 Gallionellaceae bacterium | reverse complement strand
ATGCTGGCGCAGGTTGCCGCTGCGGCCAAGGTGGATGACGCCACATTTATTGCGCGGATGAACGAAGATTGGCGCGCTACCGTGCACAAGGTTGTCCGCCTCACCCCAAATATTATTGAAGTGATCGTCAAGGCGCCTGCTGCTGCGCGTAACTTTCAGCCGGGGCAATTTTACCGGCTGCAGAACTACGAATCGCTGGCAGCGCAAGTTGATGGCACGCGTCTGGTCATGGAAGGTCTGGCCCTGACAGGCGCATGGGTAGATGCCGGGCAAGGTTTACTTTCTACCATAGTCTTGGAAATGGGCGGTTCGTCACAGCTCTGCCAAAAGCTTAAACCCGGTGAACCGGTGGTGCTGATGGGGCCGACCGGTGAGCCAACTGAAATTGCAGCAGGGGAGAAGGTGTTGCTGGCGGGAGGGGGGTTGGGAAACGCGGTGCTTTTTTCCATAGGCAAGGCCTTCCGCAACGCCGGTTCTCAGGTACTTTATTTCGCCGGATACAAAAAACTGATAGATCGTTACAAAGTAGAAGACATTGAAGCGGCGGCTGACATCGTGGTGTGGTGTTGCGACGAAGCTCCGGGATTCACGCCGCGCCGTCCGCAGGATCGCAGCTATACCGGCAACATCGTGCAGGGGATTAAAGCCTATGCCAGCGGTGAATTGGGGAATCCTGAAATTAAGGTGAACGATGTTGATCGCATCATTGCCATAGGTTCGGATCGCATGATGGCGGCCGTGGCGGCCGCCCGTCACGGCGAACTCAAGCCCTATATGAAGCCCTGTCACAACGCTTTTGGTTCCATCAATTCGCCCATGCAATGCATGATGAAAGAAATTTGCGGGCAGTGCATTCAACAGCACATTGACCCCGTGACCGGGAAAAGTACTTACGTATTTTCCTGTTTCAACCAGGATCAGCAACTCGATACGGTCAATTTTGCCGGTTTAAATTCACGTCTCAAACAAAATACCGTGCAGGAAAAATTAACCGCACAATGGATAGAGCGCTGTCTCGCGCGAAATTAAAGCCGTATAATCAGAAAAAACAGTTGGCCACAGAGAACACAGAGTTCACAGAGAAAAACAATGGGTTGCCGTTAATGGCAATCTCACCCGTCAGGTGAACATGAAAAATAGGCGGCATCCGCATCATCTCTGTGTCCTCTGTGTCCTCTGTGGCTTGAATTATGGTTTTTAGGATAATCGCAAATTGAATTATCGTAAAAAATTATTCTGCCCGGCACAACCGGGCATTTTTGAAATAGGAGAGGTTCCATGCATATAGGCATTCCTGCGGAAACGCGCGCAGGTGAGACCCGTGTTGCGGCAACACCCGAAACGGTGAAAAAAATGCTGGCATCCGGCCATGCAGTCATGGTTCAGCAAGGCGCGGGAGCGGGGGCAAGCATTCCCGACGCAGACTATCAGGCAGCCGGTGCTACTTTGGTCAGCGCAGCAGAGCTGTACGCACAGGCTGAAATCGTGCTTAAGGTGAAAGCGCCAACCGCAGACGAGCTGTCCAAACTTTCCGCCAACAAAGTCTTGATCGGCTTGCTGTCACCCTATCAGGCGGATCTGGTGGCGGCCTATGCCAAACAAGGCATCACCGCTTTCGCCATGGAAAAGCTGCCGCGCACCTCGCGCGCGCAGGCGATGGACGTGCTGTCCTCGCAAGCCAATATTGCCGGTTACAAGGCGGTGCTGGTGGCGGCCAATTTGTACAAGCGCTTCATACCGATGCTGATGACTGCGGCGGGGACGGTGAAAGCCGCGCGTGTGGTCATTCTGGGCGTGGGCGTGGCCGGTTTGCAGGCCATCGCTACCGCCAAGCGCATGGGTGCGGTGATCGAAGCATCCGACGTGCGTCCGGCAGTAAAAGAGCAGGTCGAATCGCTGGGCGCAAAATTTATTGATGTGCCCTACGAAACCGATGAAGAGCGCGATGCGGCACAAGGTACGGGCGGCTATGCGCGCCCCATGCCGGCCAGATGGATGGAGCGGCAGAAGGTGGAAGTGGCCAAGCGCGTGGCGCAAGCCGACATCGTCATCACCACCGCGCTGATTCCGGGCAGGGCCGCGCCGGTGCTGGTGACCGAAGATATGGTCAAATCAATGAAACCCGGTTCGGTGATTGTTGACATGGCGGTCGAGGCGGGCGGCAACTGCCCCCTGTCCGAACTGGGCAAGACCGTGGTCAAACATGGCGTCATTCTGGTGGGCGAGGATAATCTGCCCGCTCTGGTGGCGACCGATGCCAGCGCCTTGTATGCGCGCAACCTGCTCAACTTCCTCAACCTGCTGTGTGATCCCAAGAGCGGCGGCAAGATGAACATCAACCGCGAGGATGACATTATTGCGGGGTCGTTGTTGTGTATCGGCGGTGAAGTCGTAATCAAATAATGGAGATTTTAAGATGAACGTTGTTGACCCCTTCATCATCAACCTGACCGTATTCGTGCTGGCCGTGGTCGTTGGCTATCATGTGGTATGGAATGTCACGCCCGCGCTGCACACGCCGCTGATGGCGGTGACTAACGCCATCAGCGGCATCATCATCGTCGGCGCGATGCTGGCGGCCGGGCCGGAACAACTGGACGCGGGCACCGTGATCGGCTTTATCGCGGTTACGCTGGCGGCAGTCAATGTGTTCGGCGGTTTTCTGGTGACCCAGCGCATGTTGGATATGTTCAAGAAAAAAAGTAAGTAAAATATTTCACCCACCCCCACCCTAGCCCTCCCCCTGAAGGGGAGGGAACCATACTCCTTCCCCTTTCAGTGGGGGAGAGCGCAGCGAGGGGGCTGTGGGATGGGGGTGGGGTAGTATAAGCAAGTAAAAGGAAAAATATGTCAGCTAATTATGTTGCATTAGCCTATCTGGTCGCTGCAGTCCTGTTTATCCTGGCGCTCAAGGGTTTGAGCTCTCCGGTAACCGCGCGACGTGGCAATATATTCGGCATGGTGGGCATGGCAATTGCTGTGCTGACCACGCTCACTATCACCCATAACAAGGTTTATATTTTGCTGGCAATTGCCGCAGGTGGCGCAATCGGCGCAGTGGTAGCCCGCCGCATCCAGATGACGGCGATGCCGGAACTGGTGGCGGCGATGCATTCGCTGGTGGGCTTGGCGGCGGTGCTGATCGCCGTGTCGGCGTTCAATAATCCGGTGGCCTACGGCATTGCGCAGATCGGTGAAGCGCTGCCTTTCAGCAACCGTATTGAGCTGTTCATCGGCACCTTCGTCGGTGCGATTACCTTCACCGGTTCCATCATCGCCTTTGGCAAATTGTCCGGCAAGCTGGGCAGCAAGCCGCTGCGCTTCTCCGGCCAGCACTGGGTCAACCTGGCGCTGGGTGCGGTGATGATAGGCTTCGGTATTGCTTTCTGTATTAATCCTAGCTGGACCCCTTTCCTCATCATGATCGCCATTGCATTGCTGCTGGGTGTGCTGCTGATTATGCCGATTGGCGGTGCGGATATGCCAGTAGTGGTGTCCATGCTTAATTCATACTCCGGCTGGGCGGCAGCGGGCATAGGCTTTACGCTGAATAACAACATGCTGATTATCGCTGGATCGTTGGTCGGCAGGTCCGGTGCGATCCTGTCCTACATCATGTGCAAAGCGATGAATCGCGGATTTATGAGTGTGATTCTGGGTGGCTTCGGCGCTGGCGAGGGCGCGCTGGTCGAGGCTGGCGACGGTGACGGTGTACAAAAAACCTATCGCAGC